>JABDBC010000044.1 GCA_013288825.1 Chlamydiota bacterium | reverse complement strand
ACCGTCCCACGCGCAGACAAGACCATGCAAGAGTTGTTGCGAGGGCAAAGCACATGCGGGAACAGTGCATTCATGCAACAGTGGTTCCTTTTTCCCCTCTCCAATCTCTCTGTTTTTCTCTGTGATCTCTGTGGTAAAATCTTCAGATCTTGCGCCTTAGCTTGATGACTATGCGAATTCGGCGATAGGAGCCAGGATGTACCTACTCCGAATCACAGGCTGGGAAAAAGTCCTTGAACTGTTACATGCTAATCAGATAAAGTGATGGGTACTCTTTACGGAAGAGTGGCAGAGTGGCCGAATGCGTCTGTCTTGAAAACAGAAGTGCACTCCGTGCACCGTGGGTTCGAATCCTACCTCTTCCGTCCTTTTTTATGCCCTTCCAAAGCACTCTCAACAACAATCGATAATAATTCATTAGCAAAATGACGACGCTGGATTTCATCCGATACACCATCTTCTTACTATTAGGAACGATGACAGCTGATTGAATCCCACTAGCAACTTGCGTTAATAAGACAAAATTGATATTTTCTATGTTTCATTGGATTATTCTTCGGAGAAAATTATGCTTACATGTTTTGCTGCTATTATTAATTCCGTCGCCATTATAGGAGCAGGGCCATCGGGGCTTGTGGCTGCAAAAGAAGCTAAGGAATGTGGACTCACCCCCACCGTTTTTGAGCAAGACAGTACCATCGGCGGTATTTGGAAACCCGACGAGGGAAAAACGTGGGATAGCATGAAGGTCAATAATGTCCGTCATGCCGTTAGTTTTTCAGACTACGAATGGAATGACAATGCCAATGATTATCCTAATCAAAAAGATGTCTACAATTATCTCTGTACCTATGCGGAAACCTTCGACATTAATAATTGTGTACAGCTAAACTCCCAAGTCACTCAAGTCGTAAGAGTCAATAACAAATGGTCCGTAGAATGGATCAATGGTCACAACGAATCCCTATCAGCCATGTTTGACTCTGTCATCGTTAGCAGCGGTGTTTTTACCCGAGCGTTTACACCAGAAATTCTCGGTCTAGAAACGTTCACAGGCTCTGTCATCCATGCTCAAGACTATAAAAGACCAAACCCATTTGAAGGAAAGACTGTTGCTGTCATCGGAAACGCTTTCAGTGGCTGCGAAATTGCCTCCGATGTTACACAAACAGCATCCAAGGTGTTCCATATCTTCAGTCGACCAAAGTGGATCACATCACGTTATGTTAAAGAAAAAACATCAAATAGAACACTTCCATCTGACTTAGCTTTATTTAACCGTAATATTCTGACTAAGTATAAAGGTTTAAGTCGCTCTGAATGCAACGAACTAGTAAATAATATATGCAATGCACTATGCACCAAACAGGCTAAAGTTTGTGAAGAGTTGACCATATTAGTGCCATCAAGTGATCCAGCATTTATAGCTATTTCAGATTCTTATCTTCGGCAAATTGAAAACGGCTCCATTATCCCGAAAAAATCCTCTATCACTTCTTTGCAAGGTAATACTCTCTACTTGTCAGATGGATCCAGCGTCACAGTAGATTGCCTCATTTTTTGCACAGGCTACCATGCTGACATCCCGTTTTTCACCACTGATATGCAAGAACAACTCAATTTCCAAGCTGAAGATCCTGTCCAACCGTTTGTATTGTACAAAACTGTTTTCCACCCAGAGTTTCCCAATATGGCTTTTGTTGGAATGGCCCGCTTTCCTATTTACTTTGGAGTCGTGGAATTGCAGGCGAGATTGGCTTGCATGACATTCAGCGGAAAGATTCCGCTGCCTACAAAAGAAGTGATGGTCGAGGGAGTGCAAGCGGAACTAGCTCTTCGCAGTCTTCTTCCGAGGCCACAGTTGGTTCGGGGATACATGGGATTTTGCGATGATTTGGCAAAACAAATCGGCGTATTGCCCGATTTCATACAACTACAAAAAGAAGATCCCGTTCTTTATGACAAGCTGTGGAATGGACCATTCACTACAGCCAGTTACAGGCTCATAGGTTTTGGAAGCAATAGAGACCTTGCGATGAAAAGGATCGATGAGCTTGTGGAATACGTGGGAGCCCCACTTCTTGACCCTGAATATGTTTACTATTGACTTAAAATCGACAATTTGTCGTTTACAAGTCATCATTTTCCACTAAACAATTTGACTTTAAACAAGCAATATGTCATTTTCAAGTCAATGAAATCTAGAAAAGAGTGGGTAAAATGTTTGTTGGCCGTGAAGAAGAACTAGCACAGCTAAAAGAATTCAAAAAACGAAAGGTTGCGGGCATCATCGTATGCTGTGGGCGTCGCCGTATTGGGAAGAGCACTTTAATTGAACATTTTGGCGAACATACTCGCTTTCTCGAATTTTATGGATTAGCACCGAGGGAACAGCTCACTAATAAGGATCAACTTGATCACTTTGGCGAACTTATGGGGCTGAAGTTCAATATACCTGCAATGAAATTTGACAATTGGAATCAGGCTCTTACAACATTAGCTGGGTTGACATCGGAAGGACGCGTGATTATTTTTCTGGATGAGATATCTTGGATGGCAGGTCGGGATCAAGATTTCGCCGCAAAACTAAAAGGGGTCTGGGATACAAAATTCAAAAAGAACAACGAACTGATTCTTGTTCTTTGTGGCTCCGTCTCTTCGTGGATACAGGAAAACATCCTTAATGACAAAGGGTTTATGGGCAGGGTCTCGTTAACCATCAATCTGGAGGAAATGCCACTTTATGATGCCAATAAGTTTTGGGGAAATAGAACGATCTCATCTTACGAAAAATTCAAGATATTGTGTGTAACAGGCGGGGTTCCCAGGTATTTGGAAGAAATTCAGCCGGAACAAACGGCTGAACAGAATATTAAGAGAATGTGTTTTAGTAAGGGCGGAATTTTAGTAGAGGAGTTTGATAAAATTTTTGGAGATATTTTTGGCCGTCGCGCAGAAGATTATAAAAAGATTGTTCAAGTTCTATCACACGGCAGTCTTGATCAAACAGAAATCTGCGAAAGGCTAGGCGTTGCCCAAACCGGTGGATTCAGTAAGATGCTTACTGTATTACAGCAATCCGGTTTCCTTGCTCGAGATTATGTCTGGAATGGAAACCTCAAAAGAATCAAACTTTATAAATATCGTCTCAAGGACAATTATCTCCGCTTTTACATCAACTATATTGAACCGAAGAAGCAATTGATTGAGCAGGGTGTTTACAGCGATCTACATTTAGAGGAATTGCCTGAATGGCTAACTGTTATGGGATTGCAATTTGAAAACCTAGTCTTGAACAATTTGAGCGCCATCCAACGCACACTCCAAATCTCACCCACTTCCGTGCTAAGTATATCTCCCTACTTTCAACATAAAACCCAAAGAACCGAGGCGTGCCAAATTGATCTTCTAATTCAAACGCGCCACACTTTATATGTCTGTGAAATTAAATTTCGCAAACAAATTCCATTGAGTGTGATTGATGAGGTTAAAGAGAAAATTCGTAAGATAAAAATTCCCAAAACGACATCCGTGCGTCCTGTATTGATATACGAGGGCGAATTATCCGGTAATATCAGATCTGAAAACTTCTTTAGCCATCTTATTCCTTTCGAGGATTTGTTGTGACTTATCAAACTTATGCTGACTAAAATCAATCATCAGCTCAATAGAGTGGCGAAAAATCAGACATGATTTCACTAATTTTTGGTCGTTTTTCAGACATGTTTTTCGATATTTTTGGCGAAAAATCAGACATGATGATTCTTCATTTTGGCTATACTGTGGACGTGATTTTTCATTTCTTTTTGAAAAATCAAACAGAATTTCTAATAATTTTGGTCATTTTTCAGACATGTTTTCCGATACTTTTGGCGAAAAATCGGACATGTTTTCACTAATTTTTGGTCGTTTTTCCAACATCCCTTCGTGACCAGTCATTCATTGCTTCGACTTGCCCCGGATCTTGATTTGCTGAAAGATAGGCTTCACGCAATCTTTGTTTCTTGATAGCAAGCTGTTTCCGAATGGCGTTGACCACGAAGTGGTTCATTTCTCTGTAGTTAACTAGAGTAGGCAATGAAAATGTCTGATTTTTATACATGTGCTGTTTCATACAACTCAGTATGACACATTATTCGTTACGCAATCAATAGTGAAGTGACATGATGATTCGAATTTACATTACGCACAGCCTTTAGGCATGTTCGTGGAATAGCCGAAGCGAAATTGCAATCAGTGGTTATAAAAGGAAGTATCAACTATGTGCAGGATGAAACTCGAGCTCTAAGCCACAAGCTTTGACGGCATTAACAAGTGTTGAAAATCTAGCCGTTCCCTTCTGTGAAAGGCTTCGATAAAAACTTTCACGGCTAACTTCCATTTTCGATGAGATTTCCCCCATACCACCATGCGCTTCAACAACATCACGCACAGCCAATTGAAATATACCCATATTTTTCGTTTCAAAGCTCTCTTCTAAGCATGCATTTAAATAAATAGATGCATATTCAGGGTCTTTAAGTTTTTTTATTAAATGTTCTTTGTAGGTTCTATATTTTCTCATTTTTACCTCTCTTTAACGAAAGATGATCTTGCCAGTATTTTTTGGCCCTAACAATGTCCTTTTGTTGTCCTTTTTTAGAGCCTCCAAGAAGAAAAAGTAAAAGAGTGTCAGTTTTAAATCCAAAATAAATTCTATAACCTGGCCCAAAATCGAATTTCAGTTCAAAAACACCATCGCCAACAGGATCACAAATCCCGAGATTACGAGTCTCCCTAATTCTGGCAAGCCTGGCGTCTATTTTAGATAGGGTGGTCCTATCAAGGTTACTTCCCATTCTATGTAAGGCTCCTTCCCTGTGCTAGTCTTGTATATCTCGATTTCGTAAGCTTCTGTCATAAATGCTCTTGCTCTCTTGATTTCATTGTAGCCAAATGGCTACATAAAATCAACTTCTTTTTGAACGGTCTTGTATTGCTTTGAACAAGGCTAGGTCAAAAGCACTCTCACCAACCCGATGTTTCGAAATAAACACTTTGCCAGGAACATTTTTGCCTGCACGCTTCACATACTTGCATTGGGTAATGCAAACACTCACAATTCCCCTGTCCTTTGCTTTGCTATATGCCACAGCCAGCTGCATGGCCTCCAAAATCGATTGCTGATCAGGCTCTTGATCCTTATTAACCTTTAGAACAACATGTGAACCGGGATAGTCTTGGACATGCAACCAAAAATCGGAGCCATTTGCATGATGAAATGTCATCTGATCATTCGCCTTTGCTCCCTTACCGACCCATATCATCAAACCCGTTGAAGAGTAAAATGTTCGATAGGGAAGAGGAGTTTGAGACTTACTACACTTACCCAACCCCTGCTGCGCCTTGTTTCTTTTTTCAACAATGGGCGCTTCAAAAGCCATTAGTTCTTCCAAAGATTGCGCAGATTTAATGCCTTCAATTGCCTCTAGATAGTATGCGACCTGTTTTTCAGCTTTCTCCACTTCCAGTGTCCAATAGGGAATCCCTATCCGCAGTTTTTTACTTCTCCGAAATAATTTCCCTACATGAACATGAGGTTCCACATTCCTTTCTAAAGAGAAACACACTTCCTTGCCTTCCTGCAACCAATCTGAAACGGTGATGTCGGTCATTCCTTTCTTGATTCGATATAAATTTGATTGGAGCAATGTGGCTTGATGTTGGATTTGTTCCCAATTCAAACTTTCTGTAAGGTGGGTTCTGGCTTTTTCTAGATATTTTTTCGATCGTTTTAATGAGCGAGAAAACGACTTCAGAGGGGTTCGTCTTTGCCTTTCAAATTCGGTGTTCAAACTATTCGACGAGTTCTTGTCAGGTGTATTCATTGCCTATGATCTTAAGATATAGTCTTCTTGCTTAATAGCCTCAAGAAGGGGAGCGATCCTGTCGGTGGCTTCCCATGTAAACTCTTTCTCAGAACGTCCAAAATGCCCTCCGAATGCTGTCAGACGGTAAATTGGACGTCGCAAGTTAAGCATATTGATGATGCCAGTTGGTGACAACGGAAAAACTAGAGGGACAATATGCTCCAACAATGCTTCTGGTACAGTTCCTGTGCCAAAGGTATCCACCTTGATAGAAATCGGATAGGGCACGCCAATTGCATAAGAAACCTGCACCTCACATCGTCGGGCTAGTTTTGCAGCCACAATATTTTTTGCAGCATAACGGGCAGCATAGCTTGCGGACCGATCCACTTTTGTGGGATCTTTCCCTGAAAAGGCTCCTCCGCCGTGCCTCCCCATTCCGCCATATGTGTCGACAATAATTTTTCGTCCGGTTAGCCCGCAGTCTCCGAAAGGTCCTCCAATGGCAAAACGCCCTGTAGGATTGATGTAGAACAGGGTATTTTTATCAATGAACGATGCTGGAGCAACGCGTCGAACCAATGCTTGCATATCCCTTGCGATTGTTTCTTGAGAAGTGTCTTCATGATGCTGTGTGGATAAGACAACTGTGTGGATCCGAACAGGAATATGATTTCGGTCGTATTCAATAGTCACTTGCGTTTTTGCATCTGGCCTGAGATAGGGCAATTCGCCAGAGGTGCGAATGCGCTGTAGTTCTCTCACAATGCGATGGGCTAACATGATCGGAAGGGGCATCAATTCAGGAGTTTCATCACAAGCATACCCAAACATGAGCCCTTGATCGCCAGCACCTAGTTCTTTTTCATGATTCGTGTTTTCATCAACGCCCATTGCGATGTCGGGAGACTGTTTATTAACTGCAACGATAATGCCGCAGGAACGGTAGTCAAAACCGAGAGCAGGGTCATCATATCCAATTTCTCGTATCGTATTTCTGGCAATATCCTGATAAGGGATTTGCCCCTTTGTGGTGATTTCGCCAGCTATGACGACCAGACCATGGGCTACAAGGGTTTCGCAAGCAACGCGGGAATAGGGATCTTGTTCTAAACAAGCATCGAGAATGGCATCAGAAATTTGGTCAGCAATTTTGTCTGGATGGCCATTTGCCACAGATTCAGAAGTAAAGAGAAAGTGAGTCATAAGTTTTCCAAGGTTCTTAATTTTTTAACCAAGGACATAATGGACTTAAATGGACATGGACCATAATGGACTGTAATGGACCATAGTGGACAGTAATGGACAGTATTGTATCTTCTAAAATAGTCCATTTTCCATTACAGTCCATTATGGTCCATTACAGTCCATTTTGGTCCATGTCCATTTAAGTCCATTATGTCCATTATGACTGTGCTACGAGCGATGCCAGGGGTTGCATTTGAGCAATCGGCACGCAGTCAGCCAACATCCTTGCCAAAAGCCGTGTTTTCGAAATGCCTCGCAGGCATAATGAGAACAGGACGGGGTAAAACGGCAGCAATTTCCTACAAAGGGGCTAATACACAGTTGATACAGACGTATACACCAAATGGCAACAAATTTCATATAATACGCAACACATCGCTTAATAAAGTGATCGTGACTTCAATGACGATTAACCAGATAATCGTCCACTCAAGACGGCTAGAATGTTGGTGGTTCAATTCCGATCCAAGCATTTCAAACAGTTCGTGGAGCACTGCCAAACGTTGATTCAGAACATGCCCTCTTTTTTCAATATCGAGATAATTGGCAGTCATTCGGTAAAGAGGTTCAAGCTCTGGATAGTCCCAGAAGAGCTCAGGACTATCTAAAATGTTAACGTGAAGGTTAATCGAACTGCGTTCTAGAAAAAGCTCACCCATTTTGCGCCGGATTTCGCTGCGCGAGAGTGAGATCCTTCCCTCCCGAGCGAGGCGCTCAGGAATGTGCTGCATGTTATTCATTGTCTTTTGAATAGTGGTTTCAAAAGAACTTAACTTGACCGACTGAGCGATGCCGTGGGAAATTGCCAGTTTTGTCAAGACATCGTGATTTGGCAAGACGATTTCATCATCGACAATTTTTGCGGCGGAATCATAGACAAAAGTGAATTCATCAGTTTCGATTTCATCATAACGTTGGTTTTCAAAATGGGAAATTTCTTCTAGGAATTGGCGTAAGGAGTCTTTGCAGCAGTTCCAGCAAACAATCGCACCATAGGGGAAAAAAAAGAGGTCGGTAGAGCCCTCTTCGTAAGGAACTTCTAAGTGGATGACATCGCGATATAGGGAAACTTTGTAGCGTCCACGGAGGGAGTCGTAAAAGGGCTTAATCTGATAAGATGTAGCGGTACAATATGCTATGCACTCCATAATAACTCAAGGTATTAAATAATGACAAAATTGGCAATAAATTAGTGTGATGAGAATGCGGAAGAGGGGACTTGAACCCCTACGAGGAGAACCTCACTACCACCTCAAGGTAGCGCGTATACCATTCCGCCACTTCCGCAAAGAGATGAGAATGTAGATGGTAGCGTGGCTTGTCGTATATTTGCAAGGAGAAACGGTCATCTAGAGATCTTTTTAGAAATCTGAGGCCGATAAAATCCCTTATCAACAACTTCTAAAAGACGCAGTGCCGAATGACTCGGGACGCGGGTTCCCGATTCCCAAGATTGAACTGTTTTAATGCTAACATTTAAGATCTTTGCAAAAATCCCTTGAGAGTAATGTCCTGTTTCCCTGATGCGTCTTACATCTTTGGCTTTATATTCAAATGGGGGCTCAGGAATTTCAATAAGTTCACTTTTTAGGGTGATTTTTCCCTCTGTATATGCTAAAGCTTCCTCAAGCCCTTTTTTCAATCCTCTAAACAATTTACTCATGTTTAACGCTCCTTACTATACTTCTTTTCATAAACTTACTATACTACTTGGTAGGGTGAATGTCAATGTGTTTGCTATACACCAGGCTTTCAGCCTGAGAATCAACTCTGGACGTACCTAGGGCGATGCCCTAGGCTTTTATACGTCAGGCCGTTGGCCTGATGAAAAGAACCGTCACACGCGCAGACAAGACCGCTCAAGAGTCATTGCAAGGGCAAATCGCGCGCGGGGACGGTTCTCGCATAAGGGCATGCTTTTAACACAGGCCACATCAAAAGCCTTTTGTTTTCATAGACTGGCCTGTGTTAAAAGTATGCCCTTATGCAGAACTGTCCCATGCGCGAAGAGGACGACACAGACTTAATCCTCTCTCCTATCTCTCTGCTTTCTCTGTACTCTGTGGTAAAATCTTCAGATCTTGCGCCTTAGCTTGATGGCTATGCAAATGCGGCGACAGGAGCTAGGAGTTGACAAGAATCAGCATGTGTCTGATGCTAAGAGCCATGTTTCAGGAAGAACTCACTTACATTGCCATAGACAAAATCACCGTAAACCCCTTCCAGCCACGCCGCAATTTCATCCAATCTGATCTCGAAGAACTCGCCTCCTCCATTTTAGCCGTTGGTCTCATACATCCACCTCTCGTCAGACCTATGGGCGATCACTACGAACTCGTCTCAGGCGAACGACGCTTTCGCGCAGCACAACTCGCCGGATTGAAGTCGATCCCCGTTGTCATACGCAACCAAAGCGATCACATTTCCGCTCAAGCTGCCCTCATAGAAAATATCCAGCGAGTCGATCTTAACCCGATCGATATTGCCAAAGCCCTTCGCTCACTACTGGAACAAGGTCATCTCAACCAAGAAGAGCTCGCAAAACGAATTGGTAAAAAAAGATCAACTGTTGCCAACTATTTGCGTCTCCTGACTCTTCCTCAGTCCATTCAAGACAATGTTTCGGCGGGACATATCTCAATGGGGCATGCTAAAGCCATTCTTTCCATCGAAGGAGCTGAAAGACAGTGCTCTCTAAATGACCTCATTATCAAAAACGAATTAACCGTTCGCGAAGCAGAAGAAACTGCCCAGCGAATGATGTGCAAACACCCCGTTGCGCAGCGCCATGCCATTGCCCCGACTCCCCCGGTTGATTGCCACCTCGCTGCTGTCGCTTCACAAATTCAACAAAAATTAGGGACAAAAGTGAATATTCAAGGGAAGGACAATCATGGTGTTATACATATAGAATACTATGATTTGGATGATTTAGAACGATTAATGACTATTTTAGGGATCGAATTAAATTAATTTTTGATATACTAGTAATTAGGTAGGATGTTGTTCATGCCTTTGTTTTGTGCCGGCCCTCCGGGACGGGGTTATTGGTTGGCGCTTTCCCAGGCTTCGCTTACCCCTCCGGGGAGCTTCAGCCTGGGCTAATACGTGTACAGGCCCTCCGGGCTGTCCGCAACGGCATTTGTTGCGCTAACCACCCGGCAGTTACAACTATAGCCAACAACACACGCCGCAAACAGCCCGGAGAGCCTGTAAACGTACAGGCCCTTCGGGCTGTCCGCAACGGCATTTGTTGCGCTAACCGCCCGGCGGTTGCAATTATAGCCAACAACACACGTCGCAAACAGCCCGGAGAGCCTGTAAACGTACAGGCCCTCCGGGCTGTCCGCAACGGCATTTGTTGCGCTAACCACCCGGCAGTTACAACTATAGCCAACAACACACGCCGCAAACAGCCCGGAGGGCCTGTAAACGTAATAGCCCAGGCTGAAGCTCCCCGGAGGGGTAAGCGAAGCCTGGGAAAGCGCCAACCAAAAACCCCGTCCCGGAGGGCCGGCGCAAAGATTAGAGTAGATACCGAAAATTTTAGGTTAAATTATGGCTGTTACCATTGATAAGTTAGATATAAGCGTGTACAACCTCTATGCGATGCGTACGCGCATGATTGAGCAAATGAATGACGAGCTGCGTTTGACGCAGGCTACAAGCATTCCAGCTCAAACTCAATACACAAGCACCGTCGCCCAATTATCTGAAATGGATCTGCTTTTAGGAATGATCCCGTACACTACTCCGTGGGCTTATTTTTTTCCTCCAAAGAATTTCAAAGCACGTCGGCGATCCCCTTTTTCATTTTCGCGGGTAGTTTCCAGTTTGAAGTCGACAGAAGAGGGTGGGGAAGAGTATAATTCCCTCTTTGCTGTTCCATGCGAAACAGATGAAGAAAAGAAAGAGCGCGCAACAATTGCAACGTGCTTTAAGGAAGTTTCAAAATTGAATAATTGGTTAGGGTTTATCGTAGGTCGTATTGGACAATTCTTGCAAGGCTAGAGCATGAGTAAAATAAATTGGCAAGAAGCCCTGAAATGGGATGAAGAACAAGTAGAAGATCTCAGATATACAGGGTTTGCTTACATTCGACAAGGGAAGTACGATGTCGCTCTCCCCATCTTTGAAGCACTTTGCATTCTTGATCCTGAAAACGCCTACGATCCTCAAACTCTAGGTGCCCTTTATCTACAACTCGGCAATGCAAACAAAGCTCTCAAATCATTTGATAAAGCCCTAAAACTCAACGCAGATCATGCTCCCACCTTGCTTAACCTAGCCAAGGCCTTTTTCATGTTGGGAAAGAAGGAAGAAGGACTCAAATTAGCTAATATTCTAAGAAATGAAAAAGACTTAATTATCTCTAATGCCGCAAATGCTTTATTATTAGCTTATAGCTAAAGTTATATAAAATAGTACTTGCATAAAATTCCGTTTTCTTATACGATTGTCTTTAAAAAACGGAGTTTTTATGTCAGTTTCTATATGTAAATCACTTGAAAATGGTTATGATGCAATTGCAGGTTTGTGCTACGCAGCAAATGAAGGTGTAAAGACGGGATGCGCAAAAATAGGTCTTCCGCCAGACACAGTAAATAAAGCTGTTATAAGTTTTGTTGCCTCGTGTGTTCTTGCAGCTCTTGTTTCTGCTATATCAGTTGGGGCTTTTGTTCCAATGTTCATTTTAACTGCTGGTGTCGTTGCTGCAATGGCATCTACACTATTTGCCGTTTCTGTTGGCATTATCAGAAAGGCTGCAAACAAGACCGACATTAAGGTATGGCAGCATATCCTTCTTGCAACAGCCGTGCTAATCGGCACGTCATTTCTAGTGGCAACTTTTATGCCATATCGCGTCGATATTCTCATTACGATTGCATATGTCTTCGCATCAGTCTTAGTGACTCGCTTAATATCTGGTGATGGTTTTCAATTTTCGAGTCGTGTACCCCTGAATAAAAGTGTCATCTATTTGATCTAAATTTCCTAGATCTATACATTACGAAATTAACGCGATGTGCGAATTTTTTTGAGTTCGCACATCGCGTTTATTTTGCTTCTAGGAGGATTGATGACGTCTACATCTGCTTTTAAAAATCCCGTCTCCATACAATACATCTATCCTTTTGGAACACATGCGCCACCACCTCCACTGGATAAAGCATTGCTAGGCGGAAAAGGGAACGGCCTTGCAGAAATGGCTTCTCTCCAACTCCCAATTCCACCTGGCTTTATTATCACAACCGAAGCTTGCAACAGCTATCGTCACGCCCATCGACAGTTTCCCAACCATCTCGAACAAGACATTTCTGAAGCCTTAAAACAGCTCGAACAGCATATGGGAATCCTCTTTGGTAATGACTCCTATCCCCTTCTTGTCTCCGTCCGTTCTGGAGCCCGCGTTTCTATGCCTGGAATGATGGACACCGTTCTAAATTTAGGCTTAAACGACCAATCAGTCATTGGTTTTGCTGAAAAAACTAAAAATGAACATTTGGCTTATGACAGCTATCGTCGTTTTATCATGATGTATTCGAATATCGTGCATCATGTGGACCGCAGCCATTTTGTGAAGGCATTTGACGTGATCAAAAAGCGGGATCAAGCATCCTCTGATGCCAGTGTCAGCGTGGCTGGACTCAAGCAAGTTTGCCTTCTTTTTAAGCAAATTCATGAACAACATGTCGGAGAGCCCTTTCCACAAAATCCACGGGAGCAATTGTTTTCCGCAATTAAGGCAGTATTTAACAGCTGGGATAGCGAAAGGGCCACTCTTTACAGACAAATAAATCATATTCCAGATGATTGGGGAACCGCTGTCATTGTACAGACGATGGTCTTTGGCAATAAAAACGAACTCTCAGCAACAGGAGTAGGTTTTAGTCGCGACCCAGCTACGGGACACAATCATTTCTATGGAGAATTTCTTCCAAATGCTCAAGGGGAGGAAGTAGTTGCCGGAATTCGGACTCCCCACCCCATTAATAAACAACAAAAAGAGATCATGCATTCTCAGCTGATAAGCCTCGAGGAGCTGATGCCGGAAACCTATCGTCAGCTGCATGACATTGTGAGAAAGCTCGAAACCCACTATCACGACATGCAAGACATTGAATTTACCATCGACGATGGCAAGTTGTATATGCTGCAAACTCGGACAGGCAAGCGGACTGGCTTTGCTGCTGTGAAAGTAGCCGTAGAAATGCTCGAAGCAGGATTAATCGATAAAAAAACAGCCTTAAAACGAGTCCATCCTGAGCAACTCATCCAGTTGCTTGCCCCTGTTTTTGATGTGAAGGAAAAAGCCAAAGCACAACCCTCCCTCGCTGCCATAGGTCTTAATGCAGGTCCAGGAGCCGCCTGCGGCATCCTTGTGCTATCAAAAGAAAAAGCCATTGAGACGAAGCACAAAGGTCAACCCTGTATTTTGGTTAGAGAAGAAACTAATCCAGATGACTTTCCAGGCATGGCAGCAGCCGATGGCATTCTCACATTGCGCGGAGGCAGCACCAGTCATGCAGCAGTCGTCGCCAGAGGAATGGGGAAACCGTGCGTTGTTGGCTGCGGAGCCCTAACAATTAATCCCGCACTGAAAACAGTATCCACACTACAACAAGCCAAAAAACTCTCTCTAAAAGAAGGCGATTGGATTTCAATCGATGGTTCCACAGGAGAAGTTTATTTTTGCAAGTTGCATGCCAGCCCCTCAGAAATTGTGCAAGTACTTCTACATAAAGGAAAATGCCCCTCCGAAAGCCCCTTATTTCAACAATATCAAAAAATTATGGAACTCGCCGATAGTTTTCGCAAACTTAAAGTAAGAACAAATGCCGACACAGCTGCTGATTGCCATGCAGCCCGTTTTTTTGGAGCTGAGGGAATAGGTCTGTGTCGCACCGAACACATGTTTTTTGAAGAAAAACGGCTCAACGATGTGCGTTGCCTCCTCTTTAGCCAAGAACCTAAAGAACGGCAACGTGCGATCGATCAGTTGTTGCCTCATCAGAAAAAAGATTTCGTGGAAATTTTCAGAGTAATGGATGGTCTTCCGGTCACAATTCGCCTTTTAGATCCCCCCTTACATGAATTCATGCCCCATACCGAAGATGAGATCAAAGCATTAGCAACGGTCATGAAAGTACCCGTGCAGCATCTGATGCAAATTTCAGCTTCAATAGAAGAGCAAAATCCGATGTTAGGGCATCGAGGCTGTCGTTTGGGGATCACTTACCCCGAGCTAACACAAATGCAAACCAGAGCCATTTTAGAAGCAGCCATCGAGGTCAAAAAAGAGGGAATCGAGGTTTTCCCTGAAATAATGGTTCCGTTGGTAGCCATCGATAAAGAATTCCAACATCAGAAAATGATTGTGGATAACACCGCACAACAGATATTCAAAGAAAAGGGAATGACTATTCCGTACAGCGTTGGTACCATGATTGAACTTCCAAGGGCTGCATTGATAGCGCACAAAATAGCTCAAGATGCTGAGTTTTTTAGCTTTGGAACCAATGACCTCACACAAACGACATTTGGCATAAGCAGAGATGATAGTGCAAAGTTTGTTCCAACATATGTAGAAGGAGTGCCAAATCCATTAGATCCACACGAGCGTATGCAATTACTGCCAGATGATCCCTTTCAAGTTATCGATAGAGAAGGGGTCGGGCAATTGATGCAAGTGGCCCTCGAGCGAGGTAAACGGACAAGGCCTACGTTAAAATGTGGAATTTGTGGAGAGCATGGAGGAGATCCGAGCTCGGTGATGTTTTGCCATGAGCTAGGTTTGGACTATGTTTCATGCTCGCCGTATCGTGTGCCGATTGCTCGCTTGGCCGCCGCCCACGCTGCATTAAACTCTTAAGAAAAATTAAACGCAAAGACGCAGAGGGAATTATAAGTCATTAAAGCTTAATTTTGGGTAACAGTTCAGATACCCCTTCACTATATGTCAGGCCTTCAGCCTGAGATGTTGTGTGCCAAACCTAGGGCGTTGCCCTAGGCTTTTATAAACCAGGCTTTCAGCCTGAGCATAGTTCTCAGGGCAACGCCCTGAAATATAAAAGCCTAGGGCAACGCCCTAGGTTTGGCACATAAATATCTCAGGCTGAAGGCCTGACATATAGTGAAGAGGTTATCTGAACTGTTACCATTTTGGGCAAAGATAAACCAATAGCTATCTTTGCGTCTTCGCGTCTTTGCGTTTAATTTTTTTTAGAAGTTGTATTCCTTAGCTTAATAGTGTTATTCGAGATAAAAGGGATTGTTGATTATGACATTAGATCCATTTGAAAATGATGCAGAACAAGAATCAGAAGAAGAGGAATTCGAACGCCCTCTAGAATGCTCCGAATGCAAACGGTCCATTGCTGTTCACTACACCGAAATTGTAGGCAAAAATATCTCCCACGTCTATATGTGCAGCGAATGCCCCATTTTAAGACACCGTCTGCACGGGACTCCTCATATTGAAAACATGGAAAGTCAAACAGGAATAGGAACAGGATTGGCCTGCGGAAACTGCGGCACCACCCTCGATGCTATCCGTCTCGGAACACCCCTTGGATGCAATGTCTGCTATGAAGTCTTCGATGCCGTTCTCCTCTCAGAAATGGTCGCAGCACGTAAAATCCCCCCACGCATTACCAACGGCACTAAGAAGAATGCGACACTCCATCGAGGTCGCTCCCCAGGCGAGATACAAGAAATCAGCCCCTCACTGCGCCTGCTGGCATTGAATGAAGCCCTGAATGAAATGTTGAAAACTGAAGACTATGAACAAGCCGCTTGGTTGAGAGATCAGATAAAAGCATTGACCGAGAAAAAAGGGGAAGTGACTAATGAGCAATAACAAAACAAATCCAAATGGATCAGATCCCATTCTATGTCAAAAAAAGCCTTGGGATAGCAATGACAACAGCGTCTGGTTGGCTTCGACGATTAGTTTGTTGCGCAATGTCGAGAAATTCAAGTTTCCTGCTAAATTGGAGAAAGGACGTCAACAGCAGCTCATTGCACTTGCAAGCAAAGAACTCCTGTCGGGCAACCTCTTAAAAGACCCTAAACTACATTCCGTAGAACAGATTAGTCCGATTCATAAACAGTTTTTGGTGGAACACTTTCTTAGCACTCTTAATTTCCAACAAGCACACTCTGGAGAAGCTTTTATTTTAGAAGAATCTGGCTTGCTACTCGCTACCTTGAACATCCACGACCACATTCGCCTTCATCTCATCGATTGCAAAGGTGAGCTCGAAACCAGTTGGAGCAAACTCGTAGAGATAGAAACAGGCCTTGGCAAATATGTGACCTACTCGTTTTCTCCAAAATATGGATTTCTTACCTCCGATTTTAATCAGTGTGGAACAGGTTTGATAATATCCGTGTTTTTACAAGTTCCAGGACTCATACACACCGATAGGCTCGACGATGTACTGGAAAGCGTGATCGATGAGTCTCTGGTTGTTTCGGGCATTCAGGGGAATCCCACCGAGATCATAGGCGATGTGCTTGTCGTCCAAAATAATTATACCCTCGGGGTATCTGAGGAGAATATCATTTCTAGTTTGCGTTCATTGACAACCAAGATTATGCTCGAAGAAAACAGCGCAAAACATAAGATTCTGCATGAAGGCGATCCTGAAATAAAAGATAGAGTCAGCCGCGCATTTGGAATCTTGATCCATTCTTACCAAATTGATGCCATTGAAGCCTTGAATGCCATCGGACTCCTTAAACTTGGTGTGGAATTGAAATGGTTGACAGGCCTCAGCGTGCGTGATGTAAATAAGCTGTTTTTTAATTGCCGCCGTGCGCATCTGTTGCAGCAATTTGATGCGGAGCCAAAGCAAGAAGAGATCGGCCATAAGCGTGCAGAATACATCCACAAAGTCCTCAAAGACGTCCACTTGACAATTTAAATTAAACGCAAAGAAAGGACAAGGGACGTAAAGGACATAAGGGACATAAAGGACAAGGGACGTAAAGGACAATTATACCGTTTGTCCCTTATGTCCTTGTCCTTTATGTCCCTTATGTCCTTTACGTCCCTTGTCCTTTCTTTGTTATTGTTTTGGAAAGGGTGATGCATAAAAAAGCCGTTGGAATCAACACTGTCGGAGCAAGTTATCAAATCGATCACCTTGCCCCTCTCTGCATCCTAATGAATATCCCCCTGCTGTTTCTCGATGAAACAGACTTCATCTGTGCAAAAAAATATTATCCCAAATTGAAAGCCGAACGAATCGACTACGAAGACTTCAACCCAGAATTTCTTATTTCCAATTATGACGTTTTGTTCATGTCAGAAATGTGGAATCGACATGACTTTCAGAAGATTTATAAACCATTTGAAAAAGAATATCAGAAAAAGCTAAGACATGTTTTCTGCCCTCACGGCTTCTCCGACAAGGGTTTTTATTTTAAATCCTGTGGCGATGAAGATATCGTGCTGATCTATGGTCAAAACATGATTGACCTATTAAAACATTACAATGTGTTGAAGGATTTGAATGCCTACGCAATCGTCGGCAACTATAGATATCGCTATTACAAAAAAAATCGCGCCTTTTATGAGAGAGTGGTTTCTGAGGAGGTATGGAGCTATTTTAAGGAACAGAAATCGACTATTCTGTATGCTCCCACATGGCGAGACCAGGAAGAATCGTCCACTTTTTTTGATGTTGTAACTCATTTAATCGAACAACTCCCGGAGAAATATAATTTACTTGTGAAGCTTCATCCCAATATTGAGAGGGATAATCCAATAGAATTTTACAAAATTCTGGGAACCTATGAAAACCGAGGCGATGTTCTGTTTTTGAAGGATTTTCCCCCTGTCTTCCCCCTGCTTTCTGGATGCGACATGTACATTGGAGATATGTCCTCAATAGGATATGATTTCTTAGCTTTTGATAGGCCGATGTTTTTTTTAAATAAGGGAAATCGCGACACGCAAAATGATCGGAATACATATCTATTTCGATGTGGAACCGAAGTGATGCCGCAGCAATTTCCCGAGATATACAATGTGATTGATAAGGCTTTGAAAGAAGATAAGAAGCGCTTTTCGAAAGTAAGGAAAGATGTCTTTAAATATACGTTCGCAGACGTTAAATCTGATAGAGAATTGCGAAATCAGATTGCATCTCTATATTAAGACCTGAAAGATCGAAGTTTCATAACCCATAAAAGATTCCACATACAGCCCGGAGGGCCTGTTCACATAATAGCCCAGGCTGAAGCTCCCCGGAGGGGTGAGCGAAGCCTGGGTAAACCACCAGCAAATAATACCGTCCCGGAGGGCCGGCACAACACAATTATCAATTGTTCACAATTCTCATTGGTTCTTCAGTCGTTGTCGCTATCTAATTTATCAACTATGCCTAGATCGGGTCTTCGACATTGTCTAGATCGTCCTGCGCACGAGTAACAGCAATTTCTAATTCCTTGATTTTCCTTTTTTGCCTTACATTAGGTGTTCGATATGTATTTTGATAATCTGCTAACGCTTTATTCGCTTGTTCTAACTTTTTCCTGGCCTCCTCTTCTATAGCACCTGTGGTTTTTTCAGGTGCCATTGAAATCCCTTCGCCCTCACCCGTTAGTTTCCTGACAGGCTTTGCTTTACGGAAGCATTTGAAGGAGATACCACCGGCAACACATGCTGCAGCCCCGCCAGCCGCCAAACCAATCGCAAGGCTAGTTGTAAGGGGAATAGCAAAAGCACAAAATGGAATCACAAATGCCACTGCACCGACTGCAACCCCGAATAATATACAAAGTCCCACTTTTTTAATTTTTTTACAGTTTTCTGCGCTCACATTAAATATGGGCAGACAACAGTCAGGAACACATTCGTCCCAATTCTTTTGACAAACTCCACGAACCATCTTAACACCTCACTAATTATAATATGATTATTTATTAAACTATATCATACTAAAATAATGATTTAATTGCAAATAAAACTTTTACTTTTATTTTAAAACTTTTAATTCGGAAGAATTGGGGGTGAACGCCTTTCGCGCGGGAACGGTTCTGGGGAGCAACGAATGGACAGAATATGCGAGAATTTTTGCGTTTTCATTCCCCCATTTCCGGGTCCATTTAATGACGATATTCTCATTTTTGCTCTTTCTTATCTCTTTTTGTAGCCCACACCTAAGGTTTTCGCGAGCCTGCGAGCGAAAACCGCAGGTGTGGGAACAGATGAAAATCAGAAATTAACCAGGGACTGGTTCTTCTTTTTTGCTCTTTTTAATCACATGTTTGGTTAAAAAA
>JABDBC010000043.1:17408-19652 GCA_013288825.1 Chlamydiota bacterium | reverse complement strand
GAACAAAGTGTTTCTTTAGCGATACTTTTGCGATTGTTTACAAAAAAAAGACATTTATTGCAATTACATGACTTTCAATTTATTGATTATTTCAAAGCAGAGTTATATTTCATTCGATTACTCAGCACCGAGAAAGCTGGCGAAAGACTCCCTTTTGCGTTGTTAAGGAGCTGGTTTAAAGATAGCGAAGAGCTTGTCCCAGAGGAAGTAGTTAATCTGAACTTTAGATGGATTGTTCAAGCAATGAGTAACGGAGTAGATATCATGTCTGCAAGTGATTCAACGTTAATTCCCTCGACTGCATTTCATACAACTGCTTATTGGAAAACGTGTGTTGATTATAATAAGGCGCTGACGAAATCGAAGTAAGGGACAAAGGGACATAAAGGACAAAGGACGTAAAGGACATAAAGGACCTAAGGGACAAAAGGACGTAAAGGACAAAACTCAAGTCCATTATGTCCTTTACGTCCCTTGTCCCTTAGGTCCTTTATGTCCTTTACGTCCTTTGTCCTTTATGTCCCTTTTTGCCACAATGAAATAGCACTAGAATTCCCGTTTGTGTACTCTAAGCCTAACATACACTGTTAGGTTTTATCCCTTATGACAGCTTCTAATCCCCTTGAAGAGACCAAAACAACAAATAAAATCGCTGCCCCATGCATCATGGTCATCTTTGGCGCCACTGGCGACCTCACTGGCCGCAAACTGCTTCCAGCACTATACAACCTCGGCCGTGAAGGACAATTGCCTCCCCACTTTGCTTGCGTTGGCTTTGCCAGACGCGACAAAACCAACGAAATCTTTCGTACAGAAATGCACGACGATATCAACCTCTATTCCCGCGTAAAACCGATCGAAGAAAATCTGTGGAACAACTTCCAGCAACAACTCTTCTACCACTGCTCAGAATTCCATGACGACGACGGCTACATTCGCTTGCGCCAATTCCTCCAAGAGCTCGATCACAAACTAGACACTAAAGGGAACCGAGTTTTCTATCTATCGACACAACCGAGCTACTTTCCACTAATTGTCGAAAAACTCCATAAAAATGGATTGATTTACTCGCCAGAAGACAATTCCAAATGGTCCAGAGTCATCATCGAAAAGCCTTTTGGCCGAGATTTGACTTCTGCACAGGACCTCCAAAAACATCTTTCTCAATATCTCGACGAGAGCCAAGTCTACCGCATCGACCACTACCTGGGAAAAGAAACCGTCCAAAACCTGTTAGTTTTTCGCTTTACAAATCCCATTTTCGAATCGGTCTGGAACAATCTCTATGTTGATAATGTCCAAATCACGGTCAGTGAAGAAATGGGGATCGGCACTCGGGGCAACTTTTTCGAAGAGGCTGGCCTCCTCCGCGATATTGTGCAAAACCACGTCATGCAGCTACTGTCGCTCGTTGCGATGGATCCTCCCTCAAGCATGCATGCACATGCGATCCATCGGGAAAAAATAAAAGTCATGGAATCAATCCGACCAATTCCACGAGAACAGTTCGACACGCATGTAGTCCGTGGTCAGTATGGCCCAGGCTATATCAATGGCGCAGCTGTTTGTGGATACCGCCAAGAGCAGAATGTGCCTCCAGATTCATGTGTAGAGACTTATGTTGCGCTGCAGTTCTTCATTGACTCGTGGCGATGGGCTGGAGTCCCTTTCTTTTTGCGAGCTGGCAAACGACTGCCCAAAAGAGCCACAGAGATTGCCATCACATTTAAAAACGCTCCTACATTCCTTTTCAAAGACACTGGAAGACCGATCGATCAGAATGTGTTGGTGATTCGCATTCAACCTGATGAAGGGATCTCATTTAAAATGAATTGTAAAGTTCCAGGTTTAAGCGCGCAAATCCAGCCAGTTAAAATGGATTTCCGTTATGGATCCTACTTTGGAATGAGCCCTCCAGAGGCTTATGAAAGGCTTCTTTGCGATTGTATGACAGGCGATAGCACCCTCTTTGCTCGCTCCGATGAGGTGATGAGCTCTTGGAAACTGTTTACACCGATCTTGGACTATTGGAAAAATACAAGTGCGGACTTCCCCAACTACTCTGCAGGGACGTGGGGACCTGAAGCTGCTGATCAAATGATCATGCGTGAAGGTCGCCGCTGGAGGTTGATCTAGTGGAACAGAGGCATTCAGCGCTTGAAGATATCCAACTATGCGATATTGAAGCCGGGGGAGGTTTTTTAGCTGAGCTAGTAGTGCTTGGGCTATTGTATGGGGGATCCT
>JABDBC010000043.1:0-17398 GCA_013288825.1 Chlamydiota bacterium | reverse complement strand
ATCCAACTATGCGATATTGAAGCCGAGTTAAACAAGTTGTGGGAAGAGCTCAAGACCAAAGACCGTATTAGAGCCTCCCTTTTTAACTTGGTAATTTATGGTCATCACCAAACTCATATCGAGCAGCTGCAGCTTATTGTGAACGAGACTGTAGCCCGTTTTCCATGTAGAATCATTTTCATAAAAGGAAATCTCGATCCAGATGAAAACTACATCAAGGTGAATGTCTCGATCGAAATTCCAAATAAAAGCACTGACAATATAGCCTGCGATAAGATTGAACTGGAAGTCTCTGCAAATCATTTAAACCGCGTTCCTTATATTGTTTTGCCTCATCTGCTCCCAGACCTTCCTATTTACTTATTATGGGGAGAAGATCCGACAGAAGAAAAAATCGTTCTTCCAAGCCTCAGGAGATATGCATCTCGCTTATTGTATAATGCATCGTGCACTGATAACCTGCAGCTCTTTGCCCAAAGAATGTTAGCGATGATAAAATCGGAAAACCCCCTTGAACTGATGGATATCAGCTGGCTGATGCTCCGTGGATGGCGGCAGGTGATTGCACAAATATTCGACTCTGATGATAAGCGAGAGAATCTAAGACTCTGTACCCAAGTAACGCTCCTTTACAGTAGCTCTCAAGCAAATTGTAGCGACACCGAAAAAATTCAAGCAACCTATCTGGCGGCATGGCTAGCAGATCGGATGAGCTGGCAATTTCTGCGCCATGTGGCAACCCCTTATGAGACGGTTTTTGTCTTTTTTAACGGAAAGAACGAGTGTCAGGTAATTGTAAAAGGGATCACTAATACTGAGTATGATTCAGGAAGGGTGTATCAGGTAGATATTCAAAGGGAAAATCTTTTTGCAGTTTCCATATCCCCTTGTGAAACCCTTTTGAAGGTTTGCGTCCATCTGACATTGCAGGACACGTGTGAGCTCCCCTACACACTTCCCTTGACGAGTCTAAAGGTGGGGCCGGTTTATATTCGCGAAATGTTTTATTCAGCGATAAGCAAACACTATCCAAGCATGTTAGAACAATTGACAAAACTGAGTGTGTAAAGAAAATTTTACCACAGAGAACACGGAGACACGTCTAAGAAGAAAAGTAACAGCATAGACAGGATCGCAAGCAGCAGGATAGGAAGGATAGCAAGCATCCACTTGATATGAAAAAGAAATTCCAAAAACTTATCTTCCCCTATCCTTCTTATCCTGCCGCTTGCGATCCTGCCTATCCTGTTACTTTTCTTCTTAGACGTGTCTCCGTGTTCTCTGTGATCTCTGTGGTAAAAAATTTAGGGAGAAATGTCGTGATGATACAGACGGGCTTTGCTTGGCAGCACTTGATCAAAATCTATGACGAACGACGCGATATCGCCCTCCCAGGTGATTTCCAAGCCACAATCCAATTTAGCATCGAACACTTCATCTACGAAGCCAACCGCTTTATCGCAAAACACGGCTACTTTGCCGTCGCACTCTCCGGTGGAAGCACTCCAAAAGCTATCTACGAAGGCTTGGCATCCAAACAATATGCCGATAAAATCGATTGGTCACGCGTGCTTCTCTTCTGGAGCGATGAAAGATCGGTTCCACAAAATCATCCCGACAACAACTATCGTATGGCCCTGGAGGCTGCATTTGGTCACCTTCCTCTCAATCCTGCGAATATTTTCCCCATGCGCGGCGATGGCGACATTCAGAAAAATGCGGCAGAATATGAACGTTTGATCGAAGAAAAACTCCCCAACAAACAATTCGACCTTGTCATGCTTGGGGTCGGAGAAGATGGCCACACTGCCTCTCTATTTCCCAAAACACATGGTCTCCACCCGCAAGAGGACCTAGTCGTAGCAAATTTCGTGCCCCAAAAGAATACGTGGCGACTCACCTTAACATTCAAATGCATCAACTCGGCAAATAATATTGTGATTTATGCATTAGGAAAAGGCAAGGCTGAGATAGTTAAGAGGGTATTTAATGGCAATTATGAGCCAGATCTCATCCCTGCACAAAGGATTGGAACTGCTTCACACAAAGCCCTGTGGGTTCTTGACAACGATGCTGCTGCTGCTCTAACCCTTTCAAATCCATAACATGCGAGCATCAGGCTAATCAAAGCAAAATTTTCGTGGAAAAGTAACAGGATTTGCATGATCAGGCAGGATATGAAGGATAGTGAGCATCCTTCATATCCTGCCTGATCCTGCAAATCCTGTTACTTTTCCACGAAAAATTTTGCTTTCATTAGCCTGATGCGCATGCTTGTTATGCTCTTGAGGCCACTTCGGGTTGGGGATGGGAGTCCGGATTCTCAATCATATGGAAATGATTATGACCTTCATATTTTAAATAGGTCATGATAGGCTGGCAAGTTTCAAACAATATATCTGAAAAACGAGTAAAGTGCCACGCACGAGTAGGCTTAGGATCGTTTATAAGCTCGTATCCATCTCTGCTCCATGCACTCTCAATCACTCCAATCATTCGTCGTCCAGGAAGAGGCGAAACCAAAGCTAGCAAAGTGCTCAGTTGGATTCCAATGATCGCCAAAGGATATGTCGCAATTTTTACAATGTTCTTGACTAGCTGTATGCATATTTCTTTGGCAATCAGCGACTTTTGACTAGGTGTTGGGCCTTTTAATTTGACGAGCGGACTTGTGGCTATCTTATATTTTCGTTCCCCTATTTTTATTCCAGCCCTGATAAAGTCTCCTGACAGCAGTGTAAGAATACGGCAAGGGATCCTCACACAAGTCATGAAAATCGCTTGGACAAAAAAGGTGATCACGGCATTTTTACGAATGCTTGAGTCAGAGCTATCTGCAATAGGATATTCAATTTTTTTAGAATTCGTAACATATCTCGAAACGCCGTCTTCTTCTATTATCCTTCTTGTAAAATTTGTAACATATAATGCAACGCCATCTTTTCCTTTTGGCCTCATGTCTGTCCAATATTGACAACATAAATCCTTGTCGTATGGATTTGCAATCTTTCGGCTTGTTTTGTCTAAAGCTTTATAGACCCGTTCTAATTGTTGGAATGCTATAGCAATCTTTTCAACGGCTTCTTTTAAGCTATCTTGGGCTTCTTGCCCAGATATTTTTTTCAGAAATGTACTCTGTCGACTATGAAAAATAGTGCGTAAATTATTGGTAATGATTTGTATTTGGAGTGCAAATTCATTTTCGTTAGAAATAAACTTAACGTTTTTCTGATATTCTCTAACTCGATCAAGATAATCTAATAATGACTTAGTGTTTGTATCCTCTTCATCAATAAGCGGAATACGATAATATCCCCGATTAAGTTCTATTTCCTTGTTTAGTGTTGTTAGGACACTTGGAAGGCTAAACTCTTCATAGTAGGGATCACAACGATAAATGTTTGACTCTCTCCACACCCGCTGAGGTTGCAGACAAAATGCTAAAAATTCCGATACTCTTAACATTGTATAATTGTTGCAGATAAAAAACTCGCGACTCCAGGCTTCCTCAATAAGCGCTATCAGACGTCGCCCCGGAACAGGGGAAATGATTGCTAACAAAGTGGCAAATTGCATTGCCACAATTGCAAGAGGATAGGTGACTATTTTGACGATGTTCTTAACAAACTGCCAGCAAATTTCTTTGCGGACTATACCGTTGAAACTGGGTGCTTTCCCTTGTGAACCATTGATGCCATAACGCAAGACCGCTGCATTCCATTTCCTTTCTCCTAAGACTCGCCCAGCATGAACGAAATCTCCTGTACATAACTGAAAAATACGATAGGGAATCCGAAGAATAATCGTATTCAATGCCTGGCCCATAAATAGGCCTGCTGCCTTAAACCTAATCTCGTTGTCCGTGTCTCTGGATTCTGCGCCATATCTATCCCCAGAAGCTTTGTGAATTGCAGTTCCAATTGAATTCTCATGCCTGTTATCTTCCCACTCTTGACAACAATGTCGTATTGGGCCGACTGCCCCGACAGGTGAATTTGATAAACTCATTTGAATACCATTAATTGAATATTTCTAATTTAATATGTTTTTATTATATCAAGAATAGTCATTTATTTGCAAATAAAAATATTTACAAATTATTTATTTAATAGCGAGACTAAATGACATAGAGAGAGACTAAAATGGACATGGACGGTAATGGACAAGAATGGACCGCGCGGGGACGGTTCTCGCCTGACAACCTAATTTAACACAGGCCACTTAAAAAACTTTTTGCATGTACGTTTGGCCTGTGTTAAACGTTAGGCTGTCAGGCAGAACTGTCCCAAGCGCGCTAATAGTGTGCAATTGAGCGCTTGGGACAGTTCTGCATAACGCCATCCCTTTAACACGGCCAGTCTATGAAAACAAAAAGCTTTTTATGTGGCCTGTGTTAAAGGAGATGACGTTATGCGAGAACCGTCCCCGCGCAATCTGGACCGCGCAGGGGAACGGAAGGGGCGCTACAGTGCGCTACTCGTCAGCATCTTCCTCATATTCCGGGTTAGGTATTCGAAAATGCCTCTCATCCTCTCGTCGTACTTCCTTTTCGGGTTGGCAAGTTTCAAACAAGATATCTGAAAAACGTGTAAATTTCCAGACAGGATGACTGGAACTATCATCGTTGAAAAGTTCGAAGCGATCTCGACTCCACAAGCTTTCAATCTCTCCGATCATTCGTCGTCCAGGAAGTGGAGAAAACAATGCTAACACAGTGCAAAACTGAATTCCAATAATGGCCAAAGGATATGTCACAATCTTTATAATGTTCTTAACGAGTTGTACGCATATTTCTTTGGCAATCAGCTTGTTTTTACTGGGTTTAAGACCTACCATTTCACCTCTTGTCAACCTTCCACAGATTACATCATATTTTCGTGTCCCTATTGCTATCCCACCTTTAATAAAATCTCCCGAAATCAATGTAAGGATACGGCAAGGAATTCTCACACAAGTCATGAAGATTGCCTGGAGAAAGAAAGCGATTACAGCATTTCTTCGTATGCTGGCATCGGAGCTATCTTTTATGGGATATACAAATTTATATCTTCCACTAACATATGGAACATAGGTTGTTAAACCTTCTGCCCCTTTTGGCCTTCCATCATTCCAAAGTTGACCACACAGATTCTTATCGTTGGGATTCACTAGATATTTAATCGGCTTGATTAAAGACTCAGCAAATCTATCTGCTGCCTTAAATGCTAACCCAATATCCTTAACAGCCTGTTGCAGTTGTGCTGCTGTTTTTTGTCCAGACTCTTTCAGGAATATGCGCTGCCTACTACGAAAAATAGTGCATAAACTATTACTAATGGATTCTAGCTGGCCTGACAGATCGAAATGATTACGAGTGTCTTCATCATCTTCAAAATCACTATAACTAATAAGTTTAACATTCTTTTGATAATACTCAAGACGTTCAAAATAATCTTGGAGAGATTTTAGTTGTTTACCATTCATTTCGTCATTTACTGGAATATCATAATAACCTCGATTAAGCTCTATTTCATTCTGAAGAACGGTTAAACGGGTGCGAATAGATTCCTTACGATAATCGGAAAACATCCGATGCAATTCTAATCTTCTCCATACCCGCATAGGTAGGAAACATCTTGCAATATACTCCGAAACCTTAATTTCGTTTTCGTTTTTTTTAATAACAAAGAACTCACGACTCCATAAATCTTCAACAAGCGCGAAGAATCGACGACCAGGTACTGGGGATATAATTGCTACGAGCGCAGCAAACTGCAAAGCAACAATTGCAAGGGGATAAGTAACTATCTTGACGATATTCTTAACAAATTGCCAACATATTTCTTTACGGACTATACTTTTAAGATTGGGGGCTTCTCCTATAGAACTGGTGAGGCCATAATTCAACACCGCCGCATTCCATTTCCGTTCCCCTAAGACACGCCCTGCATGAATGAAATCCCCTTTACACAACTGGAAAATGCGATATGGAATACGAACAAAGGTCATGAAAAGGGCTTGAACAAAAAATAATTCTATAGCCTTTTCCCTTATTAGATTGTCCGGATCTTTATTTACACCGTATTCGTCGCCTGAAGCTTTGTGGATTGTAGTTCCGACTGAGTCCGGTAATCTGTTATCTTCCCAGCTTTGACAATAATGGCTTACTTGTCGGACAGATGCACTCATCTAAATACCTCAATTAATTTTGTTAGTTAAAAACATTTTATCACAAACAATATATTATTTGCAATAACAAACACTTGTAAACAAATTGTTATTTGAAATTAATAGACACAAATGGACATGGACGGTAGTGGACAGAAATAGACCGTAGTGGACGGTAATAGACAATGCTCAGTCGTCCATTACGGTCCATTATTGTCCATTACTGTCCATTACCGTCCATGTCCATTACGTCCATTGTCATTACTTAGTCCATTGTCCATTTACTTATTCCATATTGATTTATTCTCCTATTTGCTATTTATTATATACATTATGGATTCCTTTGATCTTCGCATGTGGCCCGACTTTCTCAATGCTGGTGGAGATGAATCTCACCCTGCAATTATCGACCAAGTTTCGATCGACTCCCGCCGCATCGATTCAAAAAATGCCCTCTTCGTCGCCTTGCCGGGCCAAAATTGCGATGGACATCAATTTATTTCCCATGCCGCACAGTCCGGAGCCAATTTCATCATCGCGAATAAAAAATGGGTCACTTCTCTCGATGATTCACTCCCCGCCGATTGCACCGTCCTTCGCGTAGAAAACCCTCTAGATGCCCTTCAATCTATTGCAAAAAGCTATCGCGCCCAATTGAAAGCCAATATCGTGATCGTCGCTGGATCGTATGGCAAAACCATGGTTAAAGACTTGCTCCACGCCATGCTGCAAGGCACCACATCCGTTGCAGCCTCTCCCGAAAGCTTCAACAGCCAGATAGGCGTCGCCCTGAGCCTTTTCACCGTGACCAAAGACCATGAAGTCGCATTAATCGAAGCTGCCATTTCGAAAAAGCAGGAGATGGATCGTTTAGTAAATATGATCGATCCCAAATGCACGATTATCACACACGTTGGAAAGAAGCATCTAACCACATTAGGCGACCTCCGCACAGTGGCTCAGGAGATGATTAAATCCGCTTTGCCCATCAAAAAAGGACAATGGGTGCTGCTGCCGAGCCATCCTTTGCTACAGCCCTTTGTAAACAAGCTTAAGGGAACGCCACACTTTTGGAATGAACGGAACCTCCTCATGCCTCACGCTATATCATTAAGCCGAGAGCATGGGGCTAAAATGCCTTATAGAATCGATTTTCCCGACGGCTTGCAGTATAGCAATCATGCGACTACAGGATTCTATTACTATCTCGACCTTCTAAACATCACTGTAAAGGCAGCATGGCTTCTTGGCGTAAGCTCAGAAGCGATCTGCAAAACACTTTCACAATATATTACTGAGCCAACCCGTACTGAAATCTGGAAATCTCCTATCGGGACAACTTTCATCAATGATACCTATTGCTCAGATCCCCAGTCTGTCATTCGAGCACTCAAACAGTTTTCGCAAGAGCCGACAACGGGCCGACGAGTGTTTATCTTCGGGGGAATGAGAGGAAAACAGGAGCATCCTGAATCTGACTATCGCCATATTGGCAAGGCAATCACCAAAACAAATCTAGATCTATTAGTGCTTGTGGGAAAACATCCCTTTAACAGCCTTGTCAATCAAGTCTTATGCCATTCTCCAACGACAGAGATCTTGTACGATGAATCGCATACAAAAGCCTTAGAAACTATACGACGTTGGATTCGGCAAGACGATATCGTATTGATTAAAGGAGATCAAAAAGAACCCCTAGATGCGCTGACAGAAGTTTTTAATGATAGCATCTGCACAAACCAGTGTCTCATCAATCTGGCTGCCATCGAAGCCAACATTGCTTCAATGCGCAACAAATTAGGACCTCAAACTCGGATCATGGTCATGGTCAAGGCTTTGGCTTATGGGACAAATGACATTCGCATGGCAAAATTTCTTACCACATGCGGAATTAATATCCTTGGTGTCTCTTATGTCGATGAAGGAGTGGCTCTAAAACGTGCGGGGGTGACTCAGGATATCTTTGCAATAAGTGCAGCCACCTACGAAGCAGCCAAAGTGGTCAAATGGGATCTACAAGTCGGTGTGAGCGAAAAGGGATTGATCACAACATTGGCTTATGAGGCGGAAAAATGTCAGAAAAAAGTCAAGATCCACCTCCATGTCGATACCGGAATGAGCCGTTTTGGATGCCGTCCAGAAGAGGTTTTGGAACTGGCGCAATATATCCGATCTTTTCCTTCGTTGTCACTCGAAGGGATCATGACCCATTTTGCATCGGCAGATGACCCTGAAAGCGATTCTTTTACGCTGCAGCAAGCAACGCATTTTGAACAAGTGATCATTCAATTGCATGAGGCCGGCATCACAATTCCATGGAAACATGCAGCGAACTCGAGCGCAGTCATGCGATTTAATTTTCCTCAGTTCAACATGGCGCGCGTTGGTTTGGCAATTTATGGACTTTATCCTTCAGAGACCGCCAAACAAGCGATGGATTTGCGCCTTGCCTTGTCATTGGTCTCACGAATTGTTGGGATCAACATTTGCCGCGCAGGGGATACCATCAGCTATGGACGCAGCTACAAGGTGCAGCGGGAAATCGAACGGATCGCAGTGTTGCCCATCGGATATTTTGACGGGCTGCATCGCAACTATAGCGGTAAGGGTTCCGTGGTGATTCGAGGTCAAAAAGCGGCGATGGTAGGAAAAATTTGCATGGACTTTATGATGGTCGACGTCACAGACATCCCCAATGCAGCGATAGGTGACCCTGTGCTTATTTTTGGAGAGGATGAGCATGGGCAGTATATATCGCCAGAAGAGCTGGCGACGAGCGGGGATTCGATTGTGCATGAGCTAATTACGTGCTTAGGGCCACGCATCCAGCGTATTTTCATCTACGAAGAAGCCTACCAACGCAGATAAATTCCTCTCTTGCAAAAATCTTCGTGCCCGAACTTTTCGTGCCCGTGTGCGTGCCCGTGCCCGAATGAATTGTTCTTTTCCTTTTCTAAGTATATAGAGGAAAGGAAAAGACTAATTAATTCGGGCACGGGCACGCACACGGGCACGGGCACGAAAAGTTCGGGACAGGCACGAAATTGTTATGCAAAGCTACGATCTGACAGGGCCGCCGTGGTCCATCAACGATTGCCAATACTGCTGCTTCTTCGATGAAAAATAGGGCAACAATTTAAAAAATGGCACCGGCCAAACCGTGAAATGCTGCGTATCCACAAATGCCATCTTCCGATCCCTTGAAAAGCACAAATTATCTGGGTAAACCGAATCGGCTAGTCCACATTCTTGAAAAACGATATAGATTGAATCCATCAACTCTTCCGTCATCGCTACGCTTTTCCACCATGATAAATTTCTTGATGAACTAAAAATGCGCATGTCTTCAACGACTAAAATGAAGTTTTTGCGTATCGATCCGGGAGTCGGTCCAGGTTCTGTTGGCAAAGGATATATCCATTTTTTGGGCACTTTGAACAAATGTTGATATCCAAGGCGATCGATAGTTTCCTGAATATAATGGGCACCGAGAATCCGTCTTTTCCAATCAAACCATTCATTGTCAAGATAGTTATCATCAGTAAATAGCTTTAAAACATACCCTTTCACTTTCGGATGTTTTGCGACTATCACTTTTGCAAATTTCCTGAGGCGCGGAATTTTGAATCCAGCAACTTTTAACGCGGGCAGATTCTGGGTGACGCGCGATGCGGTAAAGATTTTATCGAGCTTTGCCTTTACGGGCATATCTTCAGGTAAAAAATAGGGCTCTAAATCATTCCAGAGTGCTTCATCAACATAGGGATTGCGAGGATATATGCCCTCAATAGTGCTAAAAAGAAAAATAATTCCAAAAACAAAGGTGCAAAGCCATTTCATACAAATATCTCCATGATAGAAACTCAGGTATACGTTATATACCAACAGCGGAATATTGCAAAGCTCCTATTTACTCATTTCTCGAGCCCGTGCCCGATCCTTTTCGTGAACGCGCCCGCGCCCGCTGCCCGAATTTTTCCGGGATCGGACCTCGGGTAAGAAAAAATTCGGGCTCGGGCGCGGGCGCGTTCACGAAATTTAGCCAAAAAACGGTATGTATGTGGTTGCTTGGATTATCGTTTCTCAACTATACTTGCTACTTATTTCACTCATGTCAGGACCCACGTATGCAAAAACAAAATCCAAAAACTTTCTACGTAAAAACATACGGCTGCCAAATGAATGAACTCGATTCCGAGATCATGATCGGCCAACTTGAAGGTCGCGGCCTCACTCGCTCACACGAAGAAGATGCTGCCGACTTACTCATCTTCAATACTTGCTCCATTCGAGATCTCGCTGAACGTAAAGCTATGGGAAAAATTGGCCTCCTCGGACTGCAACGTCAAAAGAGAAGCATCATCGGCGTCACCGGCTGTATGGCAAATGCTAAAAAAGATTCCCTTTTCCAAAAACTTCCTCACATCGACTTCATCCTAGGCACAAACAATATTCATGACCTCAACCATGTTCTGGACGAAGTTCTTTCCTCAGGCAAACAAACAATCCGCACAGACGATCAATTCACTCATGAACTCGACTATCTCTCTGCAAAGCGTGACGACAAAGTGAAAGCCTATGTTTCAATCATTCGTGGATGCGATAAATATTGCACTTATTGCGTTGTCCCCTACACGCGCGGTCCGGAGGTCTCACGTCATCCCGACAGCATCGTCGAGGAATGTCAACACCTGGTCTCCCAAGGCTATAGAGAGGTCACTCTGTTAGGCCAAAATGTCAATAGCTATGGCAAAGATCAGCCTGAATGGGGAACCCTTTTTCACGATATCCTCTACAAATTAGACAAAATTCCCGGATTAGAAAGAATCCGATTTATGACGAGCCACCCTGTGGATATCACCAAAGAACTAATGGAGGCCATCCGCGATCTGAAAAGTGTGTGCGAATTTGTCCACTTCCCCCTACAAGCTGGCTCAGACCGTATTCTCAAAAAAATGCATCGCATCTATACTGTCGAGCAATATTTGGAAAAAGTGGCGATGCTGCGCTCGATTGTCCCCAATGTTTCCTTAGGCACCGATATTATCGTGGGCTTCCCTACAGAAACCGAAGAGGAATTCCAACAAACTTACGACCTACTCAAACAAATTGAATATTCTGTTGCATTTTTGTTTTCGTATAGCCCTCGAAAGGGCACTCCTGCAATGCGCTGGAATGATGATATCCCCGAAGAGGTGAAGCAAGACCGCCTGCAACGATTACTCCAATTGCAGGAGCAAATTACGGCAAAACAACGGCAAGAAATGTTGGGTCAAGAAATTGAAGTGTTGGTTGAAAAACGCAATTTTAAAGATGAGTCACTTCTGAAAGCCCGTACACGATGCTGGAAAAACGTTTTATTCAATGGAGATGAATCATTGATAGGAACTCTGCAAAAGGTTAAACTGCATAGCTATAGCCACCAGACTTTTTTGGGTGAATTGATACATGGACATGGACTATAACAAAGCGATTGCAGAAGTGCCATTATCAGGCCAACGGCCTGACGTATAAAAGCCTAGGGCACCGCCCTAGGTATTATGTAGACAATTTTTCAGGCTGAAAGCCTGACGTATAGCTATACGTCAGGCTTTCAGCCTGAAAAACATGTTTGCATCCCACCTAGGGCGGTGCCCTAGGCTTTTATACGTCAGGCCGTTGGCCTGATGATTACGGACTTCTGCTATCATTTCTAAAGAACATAAAACTGAAACTTGAGTCATATGCTGATAATGCGCTGTTTTCTTCTCTTACTGTTATTCTGCAGCACAATGCTATCCGCCTCCCCCGCTACGTTTGAACAACAATTACATGAACATGTCAAATTCAATCCGGCAGGACCAAACTCAATTGGCTATATCACGATTGAAGGCCACTCAGAACCGATTAGCGATGCCACTTGGCTCTACGTTAAAAAAGCCCTGGAACACTATTCCAAAACAAAACCCATCTTCATCATTCTCAATCTAAACTCCCCCGGCGGTGAAGTATTTGCCTCCCAAAAAATTTCCGATGCCCTCAAAGACTTCGACACCCAAGAGGACATCCCCGTCATCGCCTTCATCAATAACTGGGCCATCTCCGCTGGCGCCATGCTTGCATACTCCTGCCGCTTTATCGTCATCACAAAAGATGCAAGCATGGGCGCCGCAGAACCGATTATCATGGGTGAAACAGGTGAAACAAAAACAGCTTCCGAAAAAATCAACTCCGCCCTTCGTTCAGACTTTGCCAACAGAGCCCGTTTCTTCAATCGCAATCCTAACATCGCAGAAAAGATGGTCGATAAAGACCTCATCCTCGTCATCAGAAATAACGAAATCATCAAACTCGACTCCGAAAGCCAAATTCAATCTACCGGATCCAACCCAGATGTTGTCATCTCCCCAAAAGGAAAATTACTCACGCTGACTGCCGAAGAGATGATTAAGTATGGCGTTGCTGATCAAATGCTGCAGCCTGCCAAATTATCCCCTTTGACAGATGCTGAAAAATCCTCGGGACAATGGCCTGCAGAAAAACTTCTCCTCTCCCAACAACCCTTCTTTGCCAAAATTCCCCATGCCACTGTCGATGTCTACCAAATGGACTGGAAAACGGCCTTCTTTGTCTTTTTGGCAAACCCTGTTGTATCCTCCGTATTAGTGCTAGGACTCATGTTCGGATTCTATATGGAGATGAACCACCCAGGATTTGGCCTACCAGGCATTGTAGCCCTTCTTTCGCTATTTCTAATTGTCATCTCTCATCTGTCCCTCGAAATTGCCAATTGGCTGGAAGTGATTTTCTTGATCACAGGACTACTTATTATCGTCGTTGATCTATTCGTTCTCCCTACGTTCGGAATATTAGGTATCATTGGAGTCCTTTTCTTTTTAGGAGGTCTCTTTGGGATGCTGCTGCCAAGCATCCACTCAGTCGACTTTGACTTCAGTACTCAAACGTTAAATGCTGCCGGAGCCGCCTTTCTAGGGCGATTAGTCTTGCTCTGTGCAACCCTTGTGATTGGATGCATTGGGATCTTTTTATTGAGCCGGTATGTGACTCCCAAAGCCGCAGCCTGGAGCCGATTAATTTTGACAGGAAATGAGCAAGAAGGGTACATTTCTGGACAAAATCCCTCCACATTGCCTCCTCCAGGATCTAAAGGAATTGTATATGCAACATTGCGGCCAGCAGGCAAAGTATTGATTGACAACACGATCTATGAAGCAATTACGATGGGAAATTTTATCGAAAAAGATACGCCAATTGTTGTGCGTTACATAGAAGGCAGCATGATCGTCGTCGATGTAGATACAGGTACAATATGATTCCATTTCTGCTTCTCTTCGTTGGATTACTGCTCATCTTCTTGGAATTCTATATGCCTGGCGGAATCATGATGATCCTGGGCAGCATCGCAATCTTGGGAAGCATCTTCCTCTTCATTCAGCAAAGTAACTCATTAATTGAAGCTATCTTGTTCATCTTGGGCATTGGGGTGTCCTTGTTTCTCGTCATAAAATACACCCTTCGCCTCATTGTTCACAGCAAACCCGGCTATAGCATCTATCTGAAAGATGACCAAGAGGGTTTTCGTGCTTCAAAATATGATGAAAAGGCAATTGGTAAAATCGGCGTCGTCGTTACTGACCTCAAACCTGCAGGCTATATTTTAGTCGATGGTAAAAGACAACAAGCCATCTCCATCTCAGGATACATCCCAATTGGAGCAGAAGTAATTGTCTTAAGAGGCAACGAAGAAAGCCTCATTGTAAAGAGTAAATAAAACAATAAAAAGGTGATATATGTTTGGCATCGAATGGAATATCGAATTCTCGTTTCTAATTATCGTCTTAGCGGTAATTTTGATCATTATATTGAGTATTGTCGGAAAATTCATCAGCTTATGGTTTCAAGCTTTCGTCTCAGGGACTCCGATCCCCCTCTTTAATATCATCGGAATGAGCCTGAGGAAAATACCCCCTCACGTCATTGTCAACGCCCGTATCAACCTCTTTAAAGCGGGTCTCAAAACAATCACCGTTTCTGACTTGGAAACGCATTACCTCGCAGGAGGTCACGTCTCCGACGTCGCCATCGCAATGATTGCTGCTGACAAAGCCAATATCGCCTTAGATTGGCGTCAAGGCACCGCCATCGACCTAGCTGGACGCAACTTGCGAGAAGCCGTTCAAACTTCTGTAAATCCAAAAGTCATCGATTGCCCAAAACATGGCGAATACATGACAGGGGTCGCTAAGGATGGGATTCAGATCCATGTACGCGCTCGCGTTACTGTAAGAACTAACATTGCACAACTTGTTGGCGGTGCAACGGAGGAAACAATTATCGCACGGGTCGGAGAAGGGATCGTCAGCGCTATTGGTGGTTCAGATACCCACCTGCAAGTACTTGAAGCTCCTCAACGGATTTCAAAGGCAGTTCTCGATAAAGGACTGGATTCTTCAACGGCATTCACAATCTTGTCGATCGATATCGTGGAAATGCAGCTTGGCGAAAACATTGGAGCCAAATTGCGCGCAGCAAAAGCAGAATCCGACAAACAGATCGCCCAAGCGGAAGCCGAAAAACGGCGAGCAATGGCTGTAGCACAAGAACAAGAAAATATTGCTTTGATAAAACTGATGGATTCCAAAGTGGTGGAAGCTCAAGCTGCCATCCCTCACGCCATTGCTGCAGCCTTTGAAAAGGGCAATTTAGATATCATGGGTTACCAGCGCTATCTGAATATCGGTGCAGATACAGCGATGAGAAAATCGATAGCTGAACCACCCACTCAATAGGGTAGCACATGGACTTCAATGCATTTTTTGGAATATTATTCGCACTATTTGTACTCATGTTTGTTTTGTTGAGTCGTGGGCGCAATAAACAAGATCGTCGCGCCCCAAATGAAAAAGTGTGGGATGAAGACGAAGAAAACGATGTTGAAGAAGGAAGAGGTGTGAGGGAAGTGAGTGGCGTAAGAGATGCTGTATCCATGATGGAAAAGGAGTTCAAAGCCCTCAAAACCATTCAACAGAAAAAACCGAAAAAAATGGCGACATACCAAAATAAACAGGCAGATCTGTCGTCACCTAAATATAGAACGGGTGAAGTCAAGAGGAGTAAGTATCTGGCATATCAAGTGAAAGAGAATCGACATCCCTCAAGAGGAATAGAAAGCATCAAACAATTGAAATCTAAAAGGGAATTGTTCATAATTCAAGCTATTCTAGATCGTCCTTATAATAATTAAGAGTTAATATGACAACCCCGACAGTAAGTTTGTCCCCCACTCATGCACTAACCATGCCAGGCATCTCAGATAATATTTATTCATTTCTAGATGCTCCTGCGACTGGGCGTTGCTTTCCTCTGAATAAAATAATAAATACTAAAGTCACGAATCTACTGTCGAATAGAGTTCGAGAAGAAACAAATAAAAAGCTATCAAATGCTGAAAAGATTTTGACATTCATCAATGATCCCAATCTTTATCGCTTACCCCAAGAGGTCATTGATAAGGCCCTCAGTTCCGTGAATGCCTCCCGTGCTGATTTACAAGAAGTTTTTAATACATCTTTCTATCGCTTACGTGATCTAGATGAACACTTTAACACCAGACCTCATTTCAAATTTCCAACGATATTCCGAAAGTTTGTAATAGAAAAAATCCAACGGAACCACTTTAGCTTCTGGAAACATGTAAGGGTTGAAGAAGCTAAACCTCTGGAATATTTCCTTTGGGAATCGCAAGATCAATGTATACAAGTTAGGGCCCTTTATTGGGAAGCCTACTTCCAAGGACAAGAAACTGCAAATTTACATGAGTCGAATCTTTACGGAGGATGGGACGCTAAGGAATTAGGTGATAATAATGCCCAAGCGATTGTCATAGCTGCTAAAAGGGTTCCTACATTGCGAAGAATCGATCTTTCCTCCGTGTTTGGAATTGGAACATATAATTGGTCAGAGCGAGAATTTGAAACGCTAAAAAAATCAGGTAAGATTGTTGATGCTAGAGCTACGCTTAGAACATATAGCCCTAAAGCTAAGTTAATGCTCAGAATCGCTGCCCTAGTTCTTCTTATAGCTTGTATTGTATTATACACATATCTTGTCTTACATGGAATCGCGATCGTGTCACCAACATTAGCTCAATATATTTGGATTCTCTCTACTGAAGTTTTCCCATGTGCAGGGTTCTGTTTTTCAGTAATCTGTATGATTGCACCTCAAAAAATCATGAGCAGAATCCACAACTGCCGACGAATCTATACACCACCGAGAGTTTAAAAGAGTTAATATGACGACACCAACAGTAAGTTTGTCCCCTACACACGCACTAAGTCAAAATAACTTTGCAGGAAGTATTTCTCCTTTTTTAGACATACGTAGTCATCTAAATTGCCATGGACTTAATCAGGCAATAAATAAAACTCTTACCAGTCTATTTCCACAGAGAGTTCTGGCAGAAATCAGTAAAAATGGGAAGTCAAATGCCGCAAAGATTTTGACTGTCATGAACAATCCAAATCTTTATCGTTTGCCCCAAGAGACCATCGACAAGGCCCTCCGTTCCGTGAATGCCTCCCGGGCTGATTTACAAAACGTTTTCAATACATTTTATGACATAGATCCAGCAAGGCAATACCTGTCTGCGGATCTAAATGAACACTTTAACACCCAACCTCATTTCAAATTTCCAACGATATTCCGAAAGTTTGTAATAGAAAAAATCCAAGAGGAAAAGAAGCGCTCTCGCTTATGGATAAATGGAGTTGAAGTAAATGGAAATCCACGAGTTGACTTAGAGGAATCGAACGACCACTGTATACAAACTAGGGCCCTTTATTGGGAAGCATACTTTCAAGGAAAAGAAACTGCAATATTATATAACTCTTTCCTTTACAGCAATGGATGGGAAAACAAAACATTGAGCAATGACGTACAAGCCATTGTCATAGCTGCTAAAAGGGTTCCTACTTTGCGAAAAATCGATCTTTCCTCGTATAAGTGGTCAGAACGGGAATTTGACATCCTGAAACAATCAGGCAAAATCATTGATGCCAGGGGTACGCTTAGAACATATAACCCTAAAACTTTGACAATAGTCAGAGTCGCTCTTATTGTGCTTCTCGTAGCTCTTTTGGTATTATCCATATATCTTGCCGTACTTGTTAGCGCAGTAGCGCCATTAGCCCTTAAAGTTTTTTACACAATCTCTCTAATTTTTTCATCGGGAACAGCATCTGGCTGCCTA
>JABDBC010000042.1 GCA_013288825.1 Chlamydiota bacterium | reverse complement strand
GTTAATAAAAGCTCCCCAGAAAGATCTCCAGGAAGTTGGTGTGTGTAGAGGGTTTTAGCTTTAAAATTAATTTTGATCCGATCTTTTGTGGGCTCAATCGTCCAAGGAATTTCAAGATTTTGCACCAATATTTTTTCATTGTTGAGTGTGGCAATATGAAAGGCTTCTAATTTCAGTACACCGGCAATATCTGTGTGGAGGAGGTTTTTTAACGAAGTATGGAATGGGAGTATTGTCAAAGTTATAGGGGTATAGTCTGTAATGGGGATCTTTACAGGAAGTAGATCCTGTAATGTAGTTGGGGGGATATGATAACGAACTTCAATAGGTCGAATGATAGAAATTTGCTGATGGGAGTGCAGTGTTGCTGCTACAGTAGCTTCAAGGATTTCGCTTTTGATTTTAGCCTCAACCTGAGTGCTAAGAGAGGTCATGAGGTCATTGAGCTGGGCAGGTTTATCGAGCTTGGCATTTAGAGTTATGTGATAAGGTTGATTGTGTTGAGAGGCCAGTGCTTGTAGATCGAAGACAATTTCATCAGACGATGCTGGAGCAATAATTGAAGTTTCTAACTTCTCCAGAAGCAGGGGCTCAGGAAAAGATTCTGCTTTGAGTAAAGCTGGATCTAGCATGAGTTTTGCCGCTACTGCGATGGTCGATCGCTCCCCTTTTTCGGTTGTGTTATTTATGAACGAAAGGGGGATATCGAATTGATCAAAAGTTAGCGATAATTTTGTGGGAGATGCCAGAGAGATATTGAGGGGGTGTTCAGCAAAATTTGAGAGCTGATGGAAGGATTCAGGAGTTACTGTGAGGGTAGCCAACGAGGCCTTAGAAAGCCAGATTCTCTCTTCTTCCAATTTGCCTACTGCTTTGAAATTTAGCAGAGGGGTCTTTGCCACGAAATCAAATTGCGTGATGCCAGCGTTTGAGGATTGCATTAAAGTTAGATCTAAAGTGTCTCCGATGATTGCCTCGACAATACCCTCAAGATTGGGATTATTGATAAAGGCAAATTGGTCTATGAGTGCCACGGGAAAGTGTTGAATATCGATTTTTAATTGCTGTGCTGTATAGGAGCAGTTCTGATTTTTTAGATCTTTACATAGCTCGATGTCGAGTTGAAATTTACCAGGTCGATCAGCTTGTTGCGTTTGCCCTTCAACGTAGATTCGAATCGGGTTGTGGATAGAGGTTAGTGTAATTCGAGCGTTGACGTCGGAAAGCTGTACAAAGAGGGGCGCTCTTGAAAGGTTCTGATGACTGATTATATGAGGACGAAGTCCAAGAGCATTATTTAAATTTGTTTGACCAGGTGAAACTTCAATGAGTGTTGCAGAAAGATCGACCAATTCTAAATCGTTGGCAACTCTTCCAAAGGCTAATGAAAAGAGGGATGCTTCGGTGGACAGAGTTTCGAATTGGGCAATGATTTCACCTTTTGTATCTTGGAGGGCGGCTTTTTGAATGATTTGAGGTCCAAACCATGAAATGGATATTTGTTTGGAGGCAATTTTTCCAGGAATCTGTCTATTGAGAATATGGAGTATTTGATTGTTACCCCAGCTGGAAGAAAGGATTAAAGGGGTGGAGGCTATCAGCAGTAGTACAAGGGAAATTGAAAAGAAGAAAAAATATTTCTTATTCATCTTGTCCTCTCCGCTTGGTTGAGCATAATTATAACTCCAAAATTAACGATTCTTCGTAGAATGTATGTAATTGGTTATTCTCAAGAACAGAATAACTTAAATCCGTTTTCATTGTAAAGCCAGATATGCGAATTAGGACAAGGAGCAAAGTCGCAAAGCGGGGGCAATGGACTTAATGGACATGGACAATAATGGACTGTAATGGACGGTAGTGGACTGTAATGGACGATAAAATACAGTCCATTACAGTCCACTACGGTCCATTACAGTCCACTATCGTCCATGTCCATTATGTCCATTCGATTGCATAAAGCGTTAATCCGTGTGCCGGCGCGGTGATCCCTGCACTTGGACGATGGTGGCTTTGCAGTATCTCAGGAATAGCATCGACCTCAATCACTCCTCGTCCCACGTAAACCAATGTCCCCACAATATTTCGCACCATTTTGTATAAGAAATGGTCTCCGGTAATTTCAAATCTAAAAGATTGCTCATTCATTTCTTCAATGTTCAACTGGAAAATAGTCCTTTCAAAATCCTTATAGTTAGAATTTTTCTTGAAGTTGCAGAAACTTTTAAAATTATGCTTTCCAATGAAGTGGGACGCTGCAGATCGCATCGAAGGCATATCTATCAAATACGGATAGTGCCATGAATAATGTCGTTCATGAGGGAGCTGAATTTTGGCATGACACAACGAGTAATGATACTCCTTTCCTTTACAATCACGCGTTGGATGGAAATCGAAGGGGGCTTCAAAAATATCGCGTACAACTATATCTGAAGGAAGCAGACTATTCAAACTGAACTGCAGCTTATCCAATTCAAGAGATTTTTTAGAGGTAAAGAAATTGACGACTTGACCTCTAGCATGGACGCCAGCATCTGTTCGGCTTGCGGCTTGTAAAGAGATCTCTTCTTGTAGAATCTTTTCTAGAACCTGTTGAAGGGCTTCTTCAACGCTAGGGCCCATTTTTGTCTTCTGCCAACCAAGAAACCGCCCACCATCATAGGCAATAGTCATTCGAATATTCTTCTTAGCTTGCATGCAGAGCCATAAACTGTTGAATGCCATCGGCTAGCCGCTGGATAGCTAAGAGCACCAAAACCATTCCCATAAGCTTTTCAAAAGCCAGCAGTCCATTGCTACCAAGAAATCTTTGCAGATAAGGGGATACCCACAAGGTGAGTAGCGCGGCTGCAGTCGCTAATATTATTGCAGACGTCATGATCCATGGACAACAATTTTCCATATTTGAAAAAAGCATGATTGTGGCTAAGAGGCTCGGTCCAGCAATTAAAGGGATCGCCAGAGGGACGATAAAGGGTTCTCCCTTGGGGAGATTGGCACGTAAGCTTGTGATGCTTGGGAAAAGGATCTTTATTGCGACGAGAAATAAAATAATCCCCGAGGCTAGTCTTACAGTCGTTTCAGAAATTTCAAGGAGACTAAAGATATATTTTCCGATAAAACTGAATATAAGCATGACTAAAAGGGCAATTCCCATTTCACGAAGCAGGACAATTTTTTGTCTCTTCGGCGGGATATCTCGCATGAGCGACAAGTAGGAAGCAATATTACCCACGGGATCCATGATTAAAAATAGGACAACGCCTATCGAAAGTAGAGACAAATCTTGCATAATATAATATCCTTATAAAGTCTTTATAAAATTCCCCTGTAAGGTTTACCACAGAGATCACAGAGAACACACAGAGATCGCAGAGAGAAGAAGAGAGGAGTCCTATTCAGGCCAACGGCCTGACGTATAAAAGCCTAGGGCACCGCCCTAGGTATTATGTAAATGTTGTTTCAGGCTGAAAGCCTGACGTATAGCTATACGTCAGGCTTTCAGCCTGAAATGCATGTTTGCATCATACCTAGGGCGGTGCCCTAGGCTTTTATACGTCAGGCCGTTGGCCTGAAGAGGATTCCTCTCCTCTTCCTTCTCTTCTTTTCTCTGTGATCTCTGTGGTAAAAATCTACTTTGTGGTAAAAATCTACTTCTAGCTAGCGTTTTCGATAAAATTGGAAACCCCTTTCACTATCATCTCGACAGCAAGCATCCCCAATACCATTCCCATCACCTGTTCTAGTGCTATTAATCCATTGCGTTTAAGGATTTTCTGTAGGTAAGGAGCAACGGCAAGGACGGCAAACACCCCTATCCACGCCACAATCAAAGCTAATGTCAGTGTAAACGGATCTTGTGTGCGCGATTCAACCATAATGATTGCAAGCAACCCTGGACCGGAAAGAAGGGGTGAAGCAATGGGGAAGATAAACGGTTCTTTTTTGCTTTTAGATGTAGAGCCCTCTGCAGTATCACTTTCAGGTGGAAAAATCATCTGTAGGGCTACCATAAACACTAACACGCCCCCAGTAATGCGTATCGCATAGTTTTCAATCCCCATAATACTGAGAAAAGTCTCCCCCAGATATTGGAAGAAAATCGCTATGACAAAAGAGATCCAGGTCTCCCGAAAAAGAATGCGTCTCTGTGTTTGGAAATCAAAATCTTTGATCAGTGCTGAAATGGCAGGAATCGACCCTATAGGATCAATAATTAAAAACAGGATGAGTGCAAGTGATAAAAAAGACTCTGTCGTCATAAAACCTTCAATAAACCTGAGATGCCATTTACCAACATTTCAACAGCCATGAGAGCAAGAATCATTCCCATCACACTTTCCAATGCCGAAAGGCCACGATCGCCAAGGATTTTTTGCAAGTAAGGAGCTATCGCCATTATTGCTGTGACGCCGATCCAAGCGATGAGAATCGCGCCGGAGACCAGCAGAGAATCTCCCACTAAACTTGACTTTAACATAATGATTGCTAATAGGCCAGGACCAGATATTATAGGCGTTGCAATTGGGACAATATAGGGTTCAGGGGCATCCTTGGATCGAGTTTCATCTCTATTCTTCTTGATCGGGAAGATCATTCCGATTGCAACGAGTGACAGGAGCAAACCCCCAGTGATTCTAACCACGTAATCTTGAATATGTAAAAAGCTCAGAAAGATTTCGCCAAAATATTGAAAAAACAGAGCCAGTAGGAGGGCGAAGAACGATTCACGCAATAAAATAATTCGTTGTCGATTGAAGTCAAAACCTTTCACTAAGGAAATGATTGCAGGGCAGTTGCCGATGGGATTAGCAATTAAAAAAAATGTCAAAGCAAGGGCAAGCACAAAAATCCTTTAGCAGGTGGCGAGTCCGTTTCCAACAGACATGAGTTCTATCATACGATCATTCTTCTGTAGGCTTTCGACGTGGCTAAAGCCCAAGACAAACCCTTGAAATGCACCTAGAATTATAGCACATCCCATGCCAACCACGGGGATGATCGCAGAAAGTATCAGAATAATAACTAGCCCAATTTTTTGATAGTGAGGACATGCTTTAATCATTCCCCCTGCTTTTTCTTTTAGTTGGTTAAGGCATGTCAAATCATACCGATCTAGCATTTTTATGACAAGGCGAGTAACAAATAAAGAGGCTGCAAAGAGGAGGATAGGAAGGGCGAGACTCGGGAAAAAGATCTGTGCCAAAACCACTAGGATGAGGTGCAAGGCGACTGTTGCAACTGATTCGCCGATGAATTTTGCCACGACGATAATGCCATTCCAAATGGTTCTGTAGCAGCTCTGTGGAGGCGGAGCAGGCGGTGTAAAAGAATCTGGATCTTGAAAATTTAGTGGCTGCATAAAATGAAGTTTTAATTGTAATGAGACCACAATAGATGTAAATTGAAAATTTATCAAGTAGAACAGGGCAAATTGAAAGAATAAGGGACAAGGGACGTAAAGAGGTAATTGCAAAAGTGCCACTGTTTCAGACCAAGAATGATTAACGCAGAGACGCAGAGGCGGGGAGACGCAGAGGGAATTATAAGATATTAAAGCTACATTTTGGACGAAGTTAAATCAATAGCCAAGGTTGATACGTGTTTGCGTTGAATTTTTTGGTGAACCTGAGTAACATTACAGCGTAGCCCCACAGCCAGAGGAATCGCATGAGTATTGCCAATTATTTTACCTTCGTACGGTTGATTATAAGCCCTGTTTTCCTGTTAGTTTACACTTACCGCGATTCCATCGACATTTCCCCCTCAACATTGCCGTATATATTATTAATTCTCCTGGCCATCTCCGAACTTTCAGATGCTTGCGATGGTTATTTCGCTCGACTTTACAATCAAGTCACTGATTTCGGCAAAATCCTCGATCCCATGGCCGACAGTATCGCTCGGATCACTATTTTTTTGACTTTCACTCAGGCCCCTGTCAATTTGCCTGTTCCGCTAATCTTTGTGTTTTTATACCGAGATTCTGTTGTGAGCACCTTGAGGACCATTTGTGCTTTAAAAGGACTCGCACTTGCTGCTCGCACAAGTGGAAAAGTTAAAGCTGTGATTCAAGGCGCATCCGCTTGCTCCATTTTGCTTTTGATGATCTCGTATACTCAAGGAAATATTACACTAGAGGTTCTGCAGACCACCAGTGCTTGGATTGTGGGTATGGCCGCTGTATACACCCTTTTTTCTGGCATAGATTATATTTATTCCAACCGGCAATATATTGCCCGTCTTTTGGCCTTACAAGGTAATGTAAGCAGATTGGCTGAGGAGGAATAGTCACTTGAAAGGACATCCGCATGAAGTTTTATGCATTGGCAATCCGTTTATTGATCACATTATCGAAGTAGACGATGCTTTTATCGAAGAGATAGCGGGTCAGAAAGGGGGGATGGTTCCTGTCACTTACAATGCGTTGCTAGAGATAATCCATAAATCTGGAAAGGAGCCGTTGCTTCTTCTTGGCGGCAGCGGAGCCAATACTTTGAGGGGATTGACGCATCTGGGACACCGTTGTGGGCTGGTCGGTCGTATTGGACAAGATGCTCCAGGGCATATTTTCCTTAAAAAACTCAAAGAAATCGGCGCTATTTCTTATTTAGTGCAGTCGACGACACCCACCGCGCAAGCCGTCTGTTTGATCACTCCTGATAAAGAGCGGACCATGCGTTCCTTTTTGGGAGCTAGCAGCGAAATGTCGGAAGACGATATCGATCCCTCTTTATTTCAAAATACGAAGTTAGTGCATCTTGAAGGATATAGTTTAATGAATGGAAACTTGACTCAGCATACGATGGAAATAGCTAAACAAGTTGGGGCTAAAGTTTCATTTGATTTGGGCAGTTTTGAAGTGGTTTCGGTTCATAGGGAGACAATCATTGGGCTTTTGGGACAGTTTGTAGATATTTTGTTTGCCAATGCAGAAGAGTTGTATAGTCTTGTGAAGAGGACACCTGAAGAGGGGTGCCAGCTCTTGAATGAGTTGTGCGATGTGGTTGTTATTCTTTTGGGCAAGGAAGGGTGTTTGGTGGGTCATCGCGGGGAGGTGACTTATGTTCCAGCTCAAACGGTAGATGCTGTTGACACGACAGGAGCGGGAGATTTGTTTGCAAGCGGCTTTCTTCACGGCTATTTGAAAGGGGTGTCGGTGGTGGATTGTGCGCGCTATGGCGTGTTGACAGGGGCTGCCGTTGTGCAGGTGAGGGGTGTTGATATTTCTGCAGCACAATGGAAAGAGCTCAAAAAGAAGATGTGCCAAATGCAGTAATGGACATGGACAGTAATGGACCGTAGTGGACGGTAATGGACCATAATGGACAATTCAGCATCGTCCATTACAGTCCACTGCCGTCCATTACAGTCCACTACCGTCCATTACAGTCCACTACCGTCCTTACTGTCCATGTCCAGCTCATATATGCCTTAAGGAATCAAAGGGACATAAGGGACAAGGGACCTAAAGGACATAAGGGACGTAAAGGACTCTAAAGGACAAGGGACGTAAAGGACCTTGCTGACCTGTCCTTTACGTCCTTTGTCCTTTAGAGTCCTTTATGTCCCTTATGTCCTTTAGGTCCCTTGTCCTTTATGTCCTTTCGAACTAGCCTCTCTCATACTTTTTTCCAAAATATCGGGACTTGAAAACGTAAGAGTGCGATACGCCGGATCCTCCCACAGCCTTACGTGCATCCCATTAAACCACATACTGGACGGAACAGAAATCGTTATTTCGCTTTCAAGATAGACTCCTGCAAGGGCCGCGACTTGCGCAACAAACGAAGAACATTGATTTCCCCCAAGAGCATAGTGTGAATAATCATAACAGTTTGTAACATATCTGTAAATTTGCTGGAATTGTTCTTGATTTAGATTAATCTTAACAGCAAATGTTGGTTTGTGTTTCCCAGCCCCTTCTTGAAAAAAACCATCATTAAGAGGTTCCCACAGGTATTTGATGGGGTTAGGTTCATATCGTGGGGATATCATTTGCGCCGGCGTAGGGTTGCTGTAGCCATATTCCAGATAGTTCATGATTCCATCGAAATATTTCGCTTGAGTGATTCCCAATTCTCCTGAGTGACCGCCTTCAATTGAGACAAGATTGCCATCGATGGTGCCTTGAAGGTAGATCCATGCGTGGCCGATATCGCGGTTTTTGGAGCCGTCTGGGTGTTTGAGGATAGTTTTGAGAAGACTTGAGCAGTTGTTGTAGTTGAGGTGTTTCGCATCGACAAAGATGATCAAGAAAGGGTCTGTGTTTGCATGTGCTGTTGTGGGTAAGTCGTACTGTGTATGAGCGCAACCGCAGCACAGCAACAGTGCGCATACCAATATAATCGCAAAATTTTTTACCACAGAGAACACAGAGACCATAGAGAGAGGGGGTTATATTTTTAGGTTTAGCATGTCTTGAGCAACTTCTTTTTCTCTGTATTCTCTGTGGAAAAGAAAAGCTGTTTTAGATTTTTTTACCAGAGAGATCACAGAGAGTATGGAGAGAGGGGGGGTTATATTTTCATCCGACGTATGCCTTGTTTTAGCAGTTTTACATTAAAATTAATGAGCAAACCTATTTTGCAATTCGATAGTTTAAGATAGGATAGCAATTGCGCTTCATGTATTGGCAGAATAGAAGCGATTGATTTAATTTCTATAATCACTTGGTTTTCGACAACTAAATCAAGTCGATAAGCACAGTCCTGCATCAAGTCTTTATAAAAAAGTGGTAATGCTTGTTGTTGTTCAACTTTTAATCCTTTAAGTTTTAGTTCGTAAGCAAGACATGCTTCGTAAGCAGATTCCAGGAGTCCTGGCCCCACTCCTCGATGTACTTCGATCGCCGCCCCAATAATAGTACCAGTAAGAGTGTTTGTTCCCTCCTCTCTATCAGTGATCTCTGTCGTAAAAAAATCTGTCATTGCTTATCCATCCATGTTTCAAAGTTGATGTGGCTCAATTGCTAACCCATTTAATTTGTTAATTTTCTTATCCCTCCTCTCCCTGCTCTCTCCTTCTCTGTGATCTCTGTGGTAAAAATCTTCAACGAGGCTTTGAGGGTACATACTGATGTCCGGCTAATGGTACGCAGAAAGAGCTCCCAATCGTAATTTTTTTATCCCTCCTCTCCCTGCTCTCTCTCCTTCTCTGTGATCTCTGTGGTAAAAATCTTCAACGAGGCTTTGAGGATGCAGGGTACACGCACACTGCGGTTAATTGTGCGCAGAAAGAGCTCCCAATCATATGACTCAAAACGCTTCGTCCCCACCGTCGCCGTCTGCAAAAATCGATTTCCCCTCATGAAATGTCCAAAGAAATGCCCTTCCCCTTCAACCACGGAAAATTCCATATTCATCGTGAGACCCGCCGTTTTCAATTCCACTTTATCCCCTAGCAGAAACGTGTTCGATCGCACCCCTGCTACTTCCAGGGTGGCACCGTCTTGAAAGTCCAGAAAAAAGGCAATCTCGCGGCTCTTTTCTTTGCTGTCTTTATCAAATTCTGATTGCAAATGAAAAAAGAGATCTATTCCATCAGCAGTCTTCGCGAAAGTGATGGCGTTATTGTCACGAGTTTGGTTGACAAAACTATGTACGCGCTCAGGGCTTCCCCAAATGATCTTTAATACTTGATTCCCTTTTTCAGCTGCACTGCTTACATTACCTTTGTATTCAGATACATGAAGGGCATACTCGCGATGTTGCTCCAAATGCCAATGGGAGTCATCTCGATATGTCCCTGCGATGGCAGTGGGATAATTCGGAGGCTGCAGCTGATCAGTTGTAGGGCGAACTAAAGCAGCTTGGAGATGCGTTGGATTTGCTGTCAGGGCTCTTTTTGATAGAGAGCCTGAAAAATATCCGCAAAAGAGGTCGTAGAGAATTGTCTTAGGTTCAAAGCCATCTTGGTGCTCCCTAAAAGAGCAGCCTATATAGCTGCTTGTGGGATGGTGCCATGTTTGTTCCATTAATTTCCATAAAGGCTCCCAGGGGCTATCTGAGAGTGTGGGATAGACCATTTGAAGGGCAACAAGGAGCTCTCCCAATGGTTTTGTATCATAAATGGGGGTGCTCATTTCTTGTTGAAATGTATCCTTGAGGGTATTGAGAAAATTTTCTCCCTGTTGTGCCAAAGGAGTTTCATCTAATAACAAGCCAAAAGCCCACGTGGCAGCAGCCAATTTAGCCGCAATGGGATATGGAAGGCTTTTTTGCTCATGAGTAATAAAACTGTGTACAATGAGTGCCTTACATGTTATTTCTAGCCGTTGTTTGAGGTCATTTCCAAGAACTTGATGGAAACCCTTTAGAATCCAATACAGAGGGGGGAGCAGCTGTACGCTGAGAGCGCGGTCTTTGCAGGCGGGATACTCATGAAGGTAGACTGGAAAATTGCCAAAATAGGGCTCTGCATTGTTTTGAAAGTGGAGCAGGCAGTCGAGAATGGTTTTGGCTTCGCAGACATTTTCGCTGGTGCGGCTTTGTAGAAGGGCGAGAGCAAACAGAATATTGTCCAGAATGGGGATGACGTCATGTCGTTCATCGGAGGAATGGGGATGGTAGTGGACGTAGCTAGTTTGTGAGCTTTGGTGACTGCGCCCCCAACGGATGGCCATGTCGTTAAATTGTCGTAAAATGTTATCCTGCATATCTTTTTATTGCCTGTGTGAGACCGTTTATGAGCCCTTGATGTTGTGCAGAGGGTGCAATGATGTCCGCTGTTGACAGCATTGTTTCTGGTGCTGTTGCCATTACAATGGTGAGATCTGCCTCTGCAAGCATGCTAATATCGTTATAGTCATCCCCTGCAGCAATGACAGGCCCTGTGTTTCCCAATAATTTTGCCAGTTCATTCAATGCTTGCCCTTTCGACACATCGGGGTGGGTGGCTTGTGCCACGAAGTAGTTGTCGTTGAAGGGATCTCTAATTACGGGAACGTGAAGGCCCAGATCTCGTTCAATGCGTTTTGCCACCTCCTGCGCTGGGGAATGCAAGCCAAAACATTTAATAGAGGGAAATTGTTCGATTGTTAAGAGGTTGAAAGAGGAGAGTTGTTCCCATTTTTCCTGATAGGCTGATGCTCGAGCATGCAGGTACCCCAAAAGTTCAGGTGAGAAGTGGTTGGGGCGATAAAAGCAGAAGTCATCAAATTCATAACCGCTATAAATGATGAAGTCTGTGGGTTCTCCTTCACAGATTTCTTGCATGACAGGGATGATAGATCTATCCAAATATTTTTTTGACAAAATCTTCTTGGAGGGCATCTCAAGGGTGATGGCTCCATTTTGAACGGATAGGTAGTAGGGAGAGGGGAGTTCTTGGAGTGTCTTGGAAGCCCATGGGACGCTTCTTCCGGTGATGAATATGATATCCCAATGGCTTTTTATGAGCTCTGAGAGGAAGGCAAGGGTTTCTCTGGGGATATTCTGTCCTGGCAGGGTGACGGTGCCATCGATATCAAGTGCAATAATTCCCTTCATCATAACCTATTTTCAATAAACAAGATTTAACCACACAGACCACAAAGCCCGCAAAGACATGACACATGTAACAGCTGAAAAAGGCAACCTCTTAACAGAAAAGTAACAGGATATGCAGGATATGAAGGATAGTAAGCATCCACTTGAAATGTAAAAATATTTTTAATGAGAAGCAAACGCCGGAGGCGTTTGCTTCTCATTAAGATTTTTTTTTAATTTCAAGTGGATGCTTACTATCCTTCATATCCTGCCTGATCCTGCAGATCTTGTTACTTTTCTTCTAAGACGTTTCTTGCTCAAGCCTATTGCATGTGTCATATCTCTGTGATCTTTGTGGTGAATTTTGAAGATTGTTACTTTTTGAGCTTGCCGGACCAGCCGAGTTTGGTGCGCAACGTTGCAAAATAGTCGTATTGAGGAAAACTCACTAACTTAAATTTTCTTTCCGACATTTTAATTGAAACAACTTCTCCCGGATGTAATGGAAAGGTCTTACATCCATCATAAGTGACTTCCACTCGTTCATACTCTCCAAGATAGTGCACTTGCAGCTCCTGCTTTGGCATCAATACGATGGGTCGATTTGAAATGGTGTGGGGGGAAATGGGTGTTAGAACAAACGCTTCCAATTCGGGAGTCAAAATGGGCCCACCAGCGGCAAGAGAATAGGCTGTTGAACCCGTCGGAGTTGCCACGATCAAGCCGTCTGCTGCGAATGTGTTCAAATAGTTTCCATCGTCATAAACGGCAAGTTCTATTAAGGAGGGGTTGTGCGACCGATGTACAGCGATTTCGTTGATAGCAAAACAGTCTCGATTGTTCCCGGTTGTTCCTTGCATCATGAGCCTGTGTTGGATCGTGAATTGCCCCTTTAAAAGTGCTTCAAGACACGTATAAACCTCATCGATGGGGATATCTGCCATAAAGCCAAGACCCCCTAGGTTTACTGCAACAATGGGGGCATCGATTTCGGGATGGCTATGCATGATATGAAGAATGGTTCCGTCACCGCCGATACTTACAATAAAATCGATTTTTTTGGGATCGATATTGGCAAGGGAATCAGCCTCATTGCCAGCCTCTTCTTCGTCTACAAATATTGCTTGGACGCCATGATTCGAAAAGAAATCGCGGATCTCTATTGCGATCGATTTGGAACGATTTTTGGCTGAATGGGCGAAAATGGCGACGATCATGCAATCACTTTTTGTCATGTTAGTTCGAAAGATTTTACCACAGAGATCACAGAGAGGAGGGGAGAAAAGGAGAGGTTAAAAGAATTTTTAAGATAGATCTAAATCCTCCCACTTCTCCCCTCTTCTCTCTGTGATCTCTGTGGTAAAATCTTCACATATTTGGCCAACGGGCGCGTTCACGAAAAGGCAGGCATATGTGCGTTCACGACAGAAAATGCCGTCCTTTCAGGACTCTATTTGTGATATGACTCTACCCAGGCCTCCGCTTCGCTCCGACCTGGGCTGTGAAATGCCTGCCCTTCGGGCCTTACATGGGCTGTACATTCCACCTTGGCATCAAATTTAAAATGCACCAAAATTTGCTGATAAATTTTATCAGCCGTAAGCCCAATTTCATTCATTAATTCCGCATGGCTACCTTGATCCAGGAAGGTTTCAGGAATCCCAAAATTGAGTACTTCAAGACCTGTGTAACCATTGGACATTAAGAAATTATTGATAATGGAGCCCATCCCCGATATAGCAGAGTGTTCTTCGATAGTGACGAGTTGCGAGTGCGTGAGAAGCAGTTGGCAGAGCAGCTCTGAATCAAGGGGTTTGACAAACACAGGGTCGAGTACTGTGGCATTAATCCCTTTTGCGAGAAGCATTTCACGGACGGCCATCGCAGTGTTATTCATGTGTCCGAGCGCAATGATCAGTAAGCCAGAGCCTTCGGCTAAAATTTCCCCTTTGCCGAGTGTGCGGTATTTCAAGGGGAGAGCTGGTTCATCTGTTGCCATGTTTGGATAACGGATTGCGGCGGGGCGGTCCCAGCTGAAAGCGGATTCGAGCAATTCCTTTAAAACATGGCCATTGCGAGGTTGTGTGATGATCATGTTGGGCATTGCATTCAAGAATGAAATGTCGTAAATGCCGTGGTGGGTGGAGCCATCAGGGCCGGAGATGCCAGCTCGATCGATGGCAAAGACGACAGGGAGCTCTTGAAGGCAGATATCGTGAAAGACATTGTCCATAGCCCGTTGCAGGAAGGTGGCATATATCGAGGCGACGACCTTTTTTGTTCTTCCATGAGCCAAGCCGCCGCAGAAGGTGATGGCGTGAGATTCGGCTATCCCCACGTCGAGACAGCGATCGGGGAATTTTTTCATGAAGTCGTCGAGGCAGGATCCTGCGGACATTGCGGGGGTGACAGCAATGAGATTGGGATCTTGTTCAGCCATTTTAAGAATGTGTTGTCCAAAAATTTTCGGAAAAGTTGGCTTTGTCGATGAGGCAGGCAAAAACTTACCTGTTTCTTTATGAAAAGGCTTTGCACCGTGGTAGGAGACAGGATTTTTGATCGCTTCTTCCAGTCCCAGTCCCTTTTTAGTCAGAACGTGGACGACTACAGGCCATTGGGAGTCTTTGAGCCCTTCAAGCACTTCTATGAGCTTTTTAATATCATGACCATCAATCGGACCGATGTAGGAAAGACCATAGTGTTCAAAAAAAACAGCAGGGCTCACAAAATTTTTGAGGGCTTCGGTGAATTTATGACCTTTTTTTGCCAAGGTCGTTCCATAAGTGGGAATTTTCGATACAATAGAGTCGAGCTCTTGGTGGAGTTTATTTGTCAAAGGGTTGCTGAGGAAGCGGCTGAGGATGTTTGTGATGGCTCCCACATTTTCAGAAATGGACATCGCATTGTCGTTGAGGATGACAATGAAGCGTTTAAGATGGGCTGGGATATTGTTTAAAGCCTCTAAAGAGACTCCGCAAGTTAGTGTCGCGTCTCCGATGATGGGGATCACGTAATCCTGGCGGTCATTAAGTTCGTTGTTTTTGGCGACCCCCAAGGCAAGAGAGAGGGCGGTGCCGGCATGTCCCGCGTAGAAGTGGTCGTGAGGGGATTCTTTGGGGTGGGAGAATCCGCAGAGGCCCTTGAACTGTCTGATGGCATGGAAAAGCCCTTGTCGACCAGTGAGGAGTTTATGTGTATACGTTTGGTGGCTAACATCCCAAATAAATTTATCGGTGGGGGAGTTGAATACCATATGAAGAGCGAGGGTGAGTTCAATAGCGCCGAGGTTGGAGCCTAGGTGGCCTCCATTGACCGAAAGGACCTCTATGATGCGGGCGCGTATTTCTGCAGCTAATTGATTCAGTTCAGGAACAGATAGGGACTTAAGATCAGACGGAGAGTGAATTTTAGCGAGAATGTGATGACTCATGATTTTTTTGTCACCTCAGAAGCAGGAAAATCTTGAGTCATTGGCTTTTGATCTGGGCCAATTTGAATTTCCCCATTGCGGCTTTTTACCAAGACCTCGATTTTGCGTTCTGCATCATTCAAACGTTTACTGCATTGATTAATTAGTTTATCAGCTTCTTCATAAAGCTTTAGGGATTCATCTAATGAGATGGAGCCGGAATTAATTTTTTCCAGAATCTGTTCTAAACGTGCAAAAGCCTCTTCAAATCCCAGTGTTTGTTGCTCTTTTTCTGTCATTTTGGATAAATTTCCTTTACAGTTGCCGTGAGTTGTCCATCATTCATTAGGATCCTAATACTTTCCTCTTTCTTCACAGATGCTAAGGATGTTATAACGCAATGGTCTTTTTCCGCAAAGAGAATAGAATATCCTTTGCTCAAGAGATTTTTTGGATCGACAGAATGGAGGGAAGCAGACATTTGACTGAGCTTTTCTTGTTTTTGTCGAATGATCCTTTGCCAACAAAGATCGAGCTGACGCTGTTTTACAATGGGACTAAGTAGTTGTTTACAGTGGAGGAATTTGGATCTGCATGCCTGCGTAAGGCGTTCTCTTTTTTGACTTAACATATGACGCAAATGAAAGATCTGATTCGTAGGATTTAGCGACTGTAACCGCTTGATATTCATTAAGTTATGGAGCTTTTTCTCAGCCAGATATTGCTTCATTGCTTGATCGATATCTTGTCGTAGGCCATCGAGCCTTTGCATCCAAGGACCCAAAATCGTATAGGGTGATACAAAGATGGGGTGTTTAGAGATCGTTTGAAGTTGGTGGCGGCAGTGCTTCAGAGTGTGTGTGAGGTGCTGCCTTAATCTAAGTTTGGTTTGATTCAGTTGAGTGAGGTGGTGAGTTCTTTCTGCAACGACAATTTCAGCAGCTGCAGAGGGCGTTGGAGCCCTCACATCAGCAACATAATCGGCTATACAATGATCAGTTTCATGACCGACAGCCGAGATGACAGGAATGGCACTATTGAAAATGGCTTCAGCAACGATCTCGTCGTTAAAAGGCCAAAGATCTTCAAGGCTTCCACCTCCTCTGCCCACAATCATCACGTCGACCATCTTTAAACGATTGAAGTCACTGATGGCTTTGGCAATTTCCAGCGCAGCGCCTTCTCCCTGAACTTTGACAGGGTTGAGGATGAGGTGGAAGCCACCAGCACGGCGTGTGAGAATATGTAGAATATCTTGTATGACTGCCCCTGTAGGGCTTGTGACGACGCCTATCCGATTGGGAAATTTGGGCAAGGGCTTTTTGCGACCTTGATTAAACCATCCTTTTTTATGAAGCTTATGTTTGAGTTCTTCAAGTTTTAGTAGAAGCTCACCAATGCCGACTTGACGTATTTCCCTGACGACGATTTGATAACGTCCGCTGGGGGGATAGACATTGAGTTCTCCCTGGATGATAATCTGATCGCCATCTTTAGGTTTAAACTTAAGTTGTGTTGTGTCGCCGCGAAACATGACAGCTGCGATTTGTGCTTGAGAGTCTTTGATGGAAAAGTATAGGTGACCGGAAGATTGTATTTTGAAGTTGCTGATTTCCCCTTGAATCCAGAGGGATGGGAAGGTGGATTCGAGGCAGGATTTTATAGCTTGGGTGGCTTGTGAGACAGTGAGAGCCGGAATTTGCAATGTCGCCTGATTCATAGCTCAAAACTCAAACATAAACATAAACATAAATACAAATACAAATACAGACTTAAAACATAAAAACAAAAACAAAATTAAACGCAAAGACGCAGAGACGCAAAGAAAACATATCAACAGACTAATGAAAGCAGCATCTTAGCAGAAAAGTAACAGGATATGCAGGATCGCAAGCGGCAGGATAGGAGGGATAGGGATAGTTAAAGGATAAAAGATAAAGGACATAAGGGACAAGGGACCTAAAGGACATAAGGGACCTAAAGGACTTTAAGGGACAAGGGACCTAAAGGACAGGTGCAACAAACGTCCTATGTCCTTTAGGTCCCTTGTCCCTTACGTCCCTTATGTCCTTTAGGTCCCTTGTCCCTTATGTCCTTTATCTTTTATCCTTTATCTATTCCTATCCTGCCGCTTGCGATCCTGCTTATCCTGTTACTTTTCTGTTAAGATGTTGCTTTCCATAGTCCGTTGCAATTGTAATTGTATTTGTTTTCTTTGCGTCTCTGCGTCTTTGCGTTTAATTTTTTTATTTGTTACTATTTATTTGTTACTAATCGTTGTTGGACTCGTCGTCGGGGGCGTCGCCAATGAGGGCTTCAGACAAAATGATAATCCCCGCAGCAGAAGCTGCATATGTCAATGCGCTCTTTACTACTTTAGCTGGGTCAATCACCCCTGCTTTGACCAAGTCTTCCACTTTATCTGTCAATGCATTGAATCCATAATTCGGCAGGGCATTCTTCACTTCAGATAGTATTACAGACCCATCGAATCCTGCATTGGTTACTATTTGTTTGATTGGAGCTTCGCATGCAACAGCTACGAGACGGGCGCCAGCAGATTCTCCATTTTTAAATGGTACCTTTTCAATACATCTGCTAGCACGAAGGAGGGCTACTCCGCCGCCGGGTACAACGCCGGATTCAATAGCTGCTTTTGTGGAATTCAAGCTATCCTCGAACATTTGTTTTTTTTGGTCGAGTTCAGCCTCTGTGGCTGCTCCAACGTGGATCACAGCGATTCCCCCACTGAGTTTTGCCTTGCGCTGTTCTAGCTTTTCTTTGTCGTATGAGCTTTTTGCTTGTTCGATTTCATTTTCGATTTGTTTGATGCGCGCATTGATTTGTTGTTTGGAGCTTGCACCGTTGACGATGGTTGTATTTTCTTTTGTCACGGTCACTCTTTCAGCAGACCCCAAAAGATTTGGCGTGATTTCTTTCAGTGAAATGCCAGTATCATCGGAAACGACTGTGGCATTTGTCAGCACAGCAATATCTTGCAAAAGAGCTTTGCGGTTATCGCCAAAACCAGGAGATTTTATTGCTGCAACTTTTAAAGTGCCTCTGAGCTTATTTACGACAAGCGTCGAGAGGGCATCGCCTTCAATGTCTTCGGCTATAATCAAAAGTTCTCGTCCAGTGGTTGCTGCGGCTTGCAGCACGGGAACGAGTTCATGAACGTTGTTGATTTTGCGATCGATGATTAAGATTTGTGGATTATTCATCTCAACGGTCATTTTTTCAGCATTAGTACAAAAATAGGCGCTGATATATCCTCGATCAATTTGCATCCCTTCTACAATATCTATCGTGGTTTCAGTCCCCTTAGCTTTTTCGATGGTAATGACTCCATTGCGCCCTACTTTATTCATCGCTTCGCTAATGAGAGTGCCAATTTCTCGATTTCCAGAGGCGGATACTGTAGCAATGTTGCAGATTTCAGCGAGATCTTTTACTGGAATGGCCTCTTTTTCGATTTCTTTTACAACGGCTTCAACGGCTTTATCCATTCCACGCTTGATTGTAATGGGGCTAGCTCCTGCGGCGATTAACTTAATCCCGTTCTCAACGAGGGCACGCAGCAACAAAGTGCCTGTAGTTGTGCCGTCTCCGCATTTTTCTTTAATTTTTTGTACGACTTCTTTTGCCATGGAAACGCCCATGTTTTCGTACTGATTCTCAAGAACGATATCGCGAACAATGTTGTTGCCGTCGTTTGTAATCGTAGGGGCGCCCCAGCTTTTTTCAAGACCCACATTTCGCCCTTTGGGGCCAAGTGTTACTGCAACGACATCGGCAAGTTTTTTTATGCCGGATAAGAGGAACTCGCGCGCTTGTTCTTCAAAAATAATTTCCTTGGAATTAGACATGGTAGTATTTCTCCTTGTTGCAAAAGTATGTGAAGCCAGAATTCTACCGCACTACACCGAATTGAGCAAGCACTTTTCTCCCTTCGTGAACGCGCCCGAGCCCGCGCCCGCTGCCCGACCTCCCTCTTACCCGAACCCGATTATACAGAATTCTGGGAACGGAAATGAGGTTCACGTGGGGATCGGGCAACGGGCGCGGGCTCGGGCGCGTTCACGAAGGGGTCGGGCATGTGAAGTTTGTTAAGAAAGTTTGTTTTTGACGTGGGAGAGGGTGTTGTCGACCAGGACGGCTCGAGGCTGCTCCTGTGGAATCGGAGATTTAATGCATTCCGCACATGTGCGTTGCAATAACAACAGTGTATAACCCATGAGGTTTTTATCAAACTCTATCCCTTCTCTCAGAGCAAACATAAAGGGGAAGCAGACCATTGTGATGTCGCTTGTGTTTTTGGTTTGTAGCCAATTGGTCATCATCGTTTCCAGGGGGTTAAGATTTCATGACCTTCGTCGGTGATGAGTAGAGTGTGTTCCCACTGTGCGCTTGCCTTCCCATCGCGTGTTCGCGCTGTCCATTTGTCCGTTTGGTCTACAACAGCTTCACGAACTCCGGCATTGATCATAGGCTCGATGGTAAAGGTCATCCCGGGAACAAGGGTAATTCTCATCGTATTGCGAAAGTGGGGGATCTGAGGGCCTTCATGGAAAGCGACTCCTACGCCGTGGCCAACGAACTGGTTTACGACGGAACACCCCTTTGAGTGAGCGTAATCTTCGATTGCGGCGCCGATATCTGATAGTTGTATGCCAGGTCTAACGACTGCTATTGCGTTGATGAGGCATTGGTAGGCGACGTCGACGACCAGTTGGCGTTCTGGGGTTGTTTGTCCGATGACGACCATTTTGCTGCAGTCGCCATAGTAGCCTTTATACAGGCAGGAGACATCGATGTTTAGGATGTCCCCTTCATGCAACGGAGTTTTGTCGGGGATTCCATGGCAAATAACTTCGTTGAGGGATGTGCAGATGCTTTTAGGGAAGGGGGGTTGTCCGTAGTGCAAGGGTGCGGGGATAGCGCCGGCATCGAGATGGAGTTTATGTGCAAAGTCGTTGAGTTCTAAGGTGGTTATACCGGCTTTTGCCATGGAGACTACTTGATCTAGAATTTCAGCAGCAAGGTGGCAAGAGGCGCGGATACCGGTGATTTGTTCAGGGGTTTTGAGGATGATTCCATATTTTTTCAGGTACTCATTTTTCAAATCATTTTTTGGATCGTGTTGAGAGAGAGCACCTTGGGAGGGATAATGACATTGTTTCCATTTTTTTCCGCTGCCGCACCAACAATTGTCGTTACGTTTGATCATTTCGTCCTCCAAATCGTTTGATTGT
>JABDBC010000041.1 GCA_013288825.1 Chlamydiota bacterium | reverse complement strand
AAAAAAATGCGCGAATCGTGGGTGTAAGGGCAGCTCTTCGCCCACAGTTGCTGGCATGTCCTGTGACACACCAGCTGATCCATAACTGATCCGTGTTCACGTTGGGGTGACGAGCACGGATTCGACGATTTGTTGGGCCTGCTGGCAAGACTCCTGCGAAGGAAGATCCCCTCCAAATTTTACCTCTTCAGCCCTTTCCAGGAATGTTTTCAGATACCCCCTCCTGACTTCAGCACTAAATATCCATAACTCATTTAGAATCAATGGCATAAATTTTTTGTTTGCCACTACGCTTTTTTGCCTGAATAACTTTATTTGCACGTTGCAAACGTCTCATCCCAAATGCTCGATATATTGCTATTGCGTCAGCAGATGTTGAAGATGGTAACTTGTATCTTTCTCCTGTGATATCATCTTCCAAAAGACCACTCTCCACTCTCCCCAACTCTCCTCGAATCTTTGCTATACTCATCGGCTTATGAAACTCTGATACTTGTTTTTGGGTATATCTAGAGACAGCATATGCAAGATAGCAAATTAAAATATGTGATTCAATCCGCTTGGGCTTAAAGTGATAAATGGGACGCATTGCTAGGGTGTGCTTGTTAATCCGAAAAGACTCTTCGATCACCCAAAGCCCACGATATCTCTCAAGTAGTTGAACAGCACTTGTATTCTTATCATTAGTAATAATTCCATGTAGACCATCCCAACGTGCATCCTCAATGATTTTTTCTTGGTTGAGAACCATTTCCCCTTTGGATACCTCCTCAAAATACTTGAGATAACCTTTGTGAGTTATTAGTTCTTTTTCCTTAACTTTGTGTCCAAGTTTCTTTTGGATACGCGCGAGTAGCTTTTCTCTATCATTTCTATCTTTTTTTGCGCGACTTTCGCTGTAGCTTACAACGAGTCTACGACCATTGTAGTCGTATTCCTGTATTTTCATCCCTTGTCGACAAACTGTTGCCTGGACTTCTGCTCTCCTTGCTAAAATATTTTCCTTCATAACTTTTGAAAGGCTTCTTAGTTTAGCGGCTACAGTATACTTGAAGTTTGCCTGCTCCATTGCTGATAAATTAGCTTCGGACATCATCGCTCTATCAGCAACCACCGTGACATCTTGAATGTTGAGGTGGCGTATCCATTCATTCAGGCTGATAAGAAGGGTCGATACTTCGGCTGTGTTACCTGGGAAGAGATTGTATCCAATGGGTAGGCCTTCTGAGGTGGTCGCGAGAGCCAAAACGACTTGAACTTCCCCTATTTTGTGAGCCTTAGACATGCCAAGATTCCTAAGCTCGTCGGCTATTTGACTTTCGAAATGCAAAGTGGTGACATCAAAAAATAAAATCTCAACCTTTTCATTTTTAATAAAATATTTTGACGTTTCAAATACACGCTGTTTAATCTCCATTTGTTTTGCAGATAGAACATCCATCAGTCGATAAATTTGATCCACAGAAAGAGGTTTAAGGTAGTCTTTGGTCAATAGTTCGGCAGTGTGGCGTTTGCTGCTGGGTTCTGCTATCCGGCAAATGATTATATCTTTCAGTCTTTCATACTCATATGGTTTAAAAAGGTCCCTAAGGTGGATTTTATCAAGCATGGCACCAAAAATATCATGCATACCATCTACAGAACGCGCGATTTCTACCATATTTCCAAGAAGAGCTTCTGGGTAATCATTATTTTTTGATGGTAACATCGGCAGCGCGGTTGCAGTCCTTACTTCTGATTGCGCTAAGCGTATTAGCGCTTGTTTTTGCACTTCAGAATGCGCAACACCCAGGTATTTGATTACCTCCTGGGACACTTTGGATCCGCTCCTCACTGAGCGACACACCATGACTGTCCATTTGTTTTTGGCTTGATTGGGTCGACATCTAATATACATGCTTCTTTTATAATTGAAAGTATGTATATTTTCAACAAATTCTCTCCACTACAAAAATTCATCTAGCAAACATCGTCTAAAATATTATCTGAGGCATCCTCTACATATGCTATTTTGCGGAAGTCAGGAAAAAAATGCGCGAATCGTGGGTGTAAGGGCAGCTCTTCGCCCACAGTTGCTGGCATGTCCTGTGACACACCAGCTGATCCATAACTGATCCGTGTTCACGTTGGGGTGACGAGCACGGATTCGACGATTTGTTGGGCCTGCTGGCAAGACTCCTGCGAAGGAAGATCCCCTCCAAATTTTACCTCTTCAGCCCTTTCCAGGAATGTTTTCAGATACCCCCTTGTTTTCTCATGCATTGAAGGGTGAAGCAACAATTCCTTAATTAACTCCTGTGTCGTCTGAGTTGAAGCATGAATTTTATAACGCTGCTGCAGATATTGTCTGAGAATATTCTCTAACTGCATATAAAATTGATCTCTGCGTATCCTTTTCCGCTCAAGCTTGCGAATTGCCGCCAAAGCCTGTTCACGAGCCTCTTCAGGAGTAATTTCTTTGTGATAATATAGCGGAATCGGTGCCTGTCTTGTTAAGAAAAGGATAAACAAAATCAATGGCACAAAAAGTAAACCAAACCATGGAAAAGATCTCTCGCTCAAAATTTGCTCGTTTCTCTTAGCTTCCAACTCCTCTAAAGATGAACTCGCAATCAGCTTCTGATAATTGCTAGGACTAATTTCTATCGGAAGAGTCGGCGAAAATGACAACAATGACGATTCCTTAAGCTCCATTGAAAGAGGCTCTTCACCAGAAATTTCTACATCAAAAATATTGGAAAATGATTTGATAGTAGGTTCTGAACTGCCTTCGTCAGGAGAAAACATAATCGAAAAAAAACTGACCGGAAATGTCCCCGTCTTTTGAGGCTGCAAGGTGAAAACTAGGCTGTGATTGTATAGCCCCTCATGCTCCGTTTTTTGCTCTTCGACAGAAATGAGATCAAAAGGTTGTTCTTTTAAAATTGAATGAGAAAGAAGGTTTGCTAATAGTGTCTCTGAATCAATGTGATAACCTTTCGGATACTTTAGAGAAAGTTTAATCTCTAAAGTGTCTTTCAATCGCAGTTTAGATGTAGGAAGGACTATTTGTACGTTAAATCCCTTCGCAGGAGTTACCTCCCATGCTGTTTCAGCAAAAATCTCAAATGAAATAACAAGCAAAAAGATCCAGGAAAATCTCATCGACGCCGCTCTCCTCGGATTTTAAAGAACTTGCGCAACACATTAACGTAGGATTTATCTGTTCGAATATCAATTAAATCAGCCCCGATTTTATTCATCATTTTTCTCAAATTATCAAGCCGCTGTGATTGCGTGGAGGCGATTTTAGATGCATCTACAATGCGTTTCTCACCTGTTTCAAGATCTTGGAATTCAGCTAATCCAAGATTGGGCATAGTGTATTCAGTAGAATCTGTCACGGCTACAGCAATTAAGTCATGTTTTGCTGCTGTGAGAGCCATCTGTCGCTGGCACTCGGGAAAGAAAAAATCTGAAATCAAAAAACAAATTCCCGCACGTATCTGGAGGTTGCCTAAAAAATGAAGGGCGTTTTTTAGGTCGCTGCCTTGGTGTTGCGGCTCAAATACTAGTAATTCCCTAATGATATGTAAAACATGGCGCGTCCCTTTGCCAGGAGGTATATATTTCTCTACATGGTCTGAAAATAACAGTAGGCCCACCTTATCATTGTTTTTGATAGCCGAAAAAGCAAGGACGGCACCAATCTTCGTGATCAGCGTACTTTTTAAACCATACTGCCCACCAAATCGCGTAGAAGCTGAAACATCTACTACCAAAATCACACTCAGATCCCACTCTTCTCGATAGTTTTTAACATAGGGACGCCCCATCCGTGCTGTCACATTCCAGTCGATATTGCGTATTTCATCCCCTGCTTGATACTCTCGAACCTCTTCAAACTCCATCCCTTTGCCTTTAAAAGCCGAACGATATACACCCGCAAAAATATCCTTAGCCAAATGGGTGCTCACAATCTGAATGCGTCTAATTTGCTTGAAAAGCTCTGCGGAAAGTACAGTCATTTCTTTTCTCTATGGCACTGGAACAGTGTTTAATATGGTCTCAATGATATCATCTGGTGAGACATTTTCTGCCTCAGCTTCATAGGACCGACGCAGCCGATGCCTCAATACATCGTGTGCTATCTTCTTGATATCATGCGGCGTCACAAATGCCCTTCCTGCCATAAAAGCATGCGCCTTTCCAGCAATCTTCAAGGCTATGCTTGCCCTGGGAGAGGCCCCAAACATAAGTAGTCCTTCAATATTTACACCAAACTTTTTGGGATAGCGGGAAGCAAAAACTATATTCAAGATGTAATCAATCACCTTGTCATCGATATAGATGCTATTCACCACAGAACGGGCCTCAAGAATATCTGCAACCCCCAAAACAGGTTGTACTGAAGGCTTTTCCCCTAGCGTTCCCATGCGGCTAAGGATCTCTTTTTCTTCCTCCTGAGAAGGATAATCAATTTTGACTTTTAGCATGAAACGATCTGTTTGAGCTTCTGGAAGGGGATAAGTGCCCTCTTGCTCGATAGGATTTTGTGTAGCTAATACGAAGTAAGGTAGGCTTGTTGTAAAGGTCTGACCACTGATTGTAATTTGTCTTTCTTGCATCACTTCAAGCAGAGCCGACTGCACTTTCGCCGGTGCTCTGTTAATTTCATCAGCTAACAAAACATTGGTAAAAATGGGCCCTTTATTGATTGTGAACGAACTTTCTTTCGGATTATATATGGAAGTTCCTATCAAGTCGGCAGGAAGTAAGTCCGGCGTGAACTGAATCCGCTTATAGTCGCATTGAATGACTTTGGCAAGGGTAGTAATCGCCAGAGTTTTTGCAAGCCCTGGCACACCTTCAAGCAGCACATGTCCATCAGCCAACAGAGCCATTAGCAGGCTGTCGACCATTCCAGATTGCCCTACAATGACCTTATTAATTTCCTGTTTGGCAAGGGTAATCTTGCTATTGGCTTTTTGAACTGCTTTGGCAATTTCGTCAAGTTCCATACACGCTAATCCTTGTTTGTGAGAAGGTCCCTATACACAAGTAACATACTACATCAATATTTTCCATGTTTGACAAATAATTAAACGCAAAGACGCAAAGTTGCGAAGACGCAAAGAAAAAAAGACAATGGACTGTAATCGACCATAATAGACGATCTATTACTGTCCATTGTCTTTTTTTCTTTGCGTCTTCGCAACTTTGCGTCTTTGCGTTTAGTTTTTTTTCTAAGACCGTTGCTTGTCTAGCCTGATGCGCATACCAAAAGTTCTTGACAAGCAATGATTTCACCCTCACTATTAGCACATTGGAGCAATATTATGAGAATTTTGGGAGCTTGGAATGCTATCGCATCAACATAGCACGGAGGAACCTCTTTGGGTTTATCCAAAAGATGAACCACAATGGAAGGACACAATTGTCAAAGAATTCAAAATCCATCCTGTCACCGCCCAAATTCTCGTTTCCCGCGGATTCACCTCTCTCGATGCCATTCACCACTATCTCTATGCAAAACTCCCAGATCTCCATGACCCCTTCCTCCTAGCTGAAATGCCCCAAGCTGTCGACAGAATTTGCCGCGCCATTGCCAATTCAGAAACAATATTAGTCTATGGCGATAACGACGTCGATGGAATGACCGGCACCGCCCTTCTCACGGAATTCTTTCAAGATCTTGGAGCTAACGTCCTGTTTTTTGTCTCAAATCGAGGAACTCATCGCGAATATCTCGTCGTAGAAGCTCTCGAATATGCTCTACAGAATCAGTGCAAACTGCTCATCACCGTAGACTGCGGCATCACTGCTGCTGCAGAAATTGCTACGGTCGTCGAAGCAAAAATCGATGTCATCATCACCGATCACCATGAACCCACCGGCCCTATTCCCCACTGCGTTGCCACCCTCAACCCAAAGCTCCAAAACAACCCCTATCCAAACCGCGATCTCACCGGAGTCGGAGTTGCATTCAAATTAGCACACGGCGTTACAAATCAACTTGTCGAAGAGGGCAAGATCACTGCTAAAAAAATCGATCTCAAACGCTATCTCGATCTAGTAGCTTTAGGGACTGTTGCCGATATGGGAGCTCTAATCGGAGAAAATCGGATCCTCGTCCGCTATGGGCTCAAGCAGTTGAGAAAGACAAAACGAATCGGATTAACCAAACTCGTTTCAGTTTGCGATGTCGATCTCAATGAATTGACAACGTTTACAATCGCCTCTAAAATTGCTCCTCGACTCAATAGCCTCGGCAGAATCGATGAACCTCAAAAAGGGGTTCAGCTTCTCCTTGCCCGCAATTCAGTCACTGCCGAAAAGTTAGCCATCGAATTGGACCTCAATAACATCGAAAGACAACGGATCGAAAGGACCATTTCAGTCGATGTCGATAATATCATCAGCGCACATCCAGAAATTTTGTGCTATAAAGCCATCGTCATGAACTCAGATAAATGGCATCCAGGCGTCATTGCCATTCTCTCCACACGCTTTGCAAAGCATTACAACCGCCCCACTGTCATGATCTCAGTCGAAAATGGAGTCGGCAAAGGCTCACTCCGTTCAATCCCGGAATTTCCCCTGCTCGAAGTCTTAAAAGAATGCTCCGATCTTCTTATCAATTATGGAGGCCACGACTTTGCAGCAGGCCTGACCATCAAAGAACAAAATATTGAAGAATTTAAAAAACGATTTATCCAAATTTCCCATGATCGTTTAACCGACAATGATGTTCAAACAAAACTATACTTGGATGCAGAGATCCATTTCCACGAACTGACCTTTGACTTCATGGAATCGCTTCGCCTCTTTGAACCTTATGGAAACGAAAACCCACAGCCAATTTTGTATAGCGATGCAAAACAAGCATGGCCTCCAAAAGTGATTTCAAAAACACATCTGAAACTCTATCTGGAACAAGGAGATCGACTCCTCGAAGGGGTCGCTTTTGGTCAAGCACGTCAAAGTCCCTTTTTGCGTAAAAAAGATCTCGTTTTACGCGTTGCCTTTACGCCGCAAATAAACAACTTCCAAGGACCTAGCATACAATTGCTGATCCGCAATTTCAAAATTATCCCCGCTGAACCCATTCAAGGACCTATACTGGGTTCACAAAATTCCTCAATTAATCCATGAATGATAATCCTGCTGAAGTAACCGGACATATCACGAACTTAGCCTTCGGTGGTTTGGGAATCCTTCGCCACGAGGGAATGGTCATTTTTGTCCCTTTCACTGCCGTTGGAGATAAGGTCCGATGCAGAATTGTGGAACAGAAAAAAAATTATGCCCGTGGAGAATTGCTGGAATTGATCGAAGCATCTCTCGATCGCGTTAAGCCAGTCTGTCCCTATTTTGGCAAATGTGGAGGATGCCAACTCCAGCACATTTCTTATGACTCTCAATTGAAACATAAGCAAGAGATCGTTAAGGAAGCCCTTAACCGCATCGGAAAGCTCCCAAATGTAGAAGTGAAACCTGTCATCCCATCTGCTCTTCAATGGTCCTACCGCCGACATATTACTTTTAACATTCGCTCAAATGGAAAAAAGTTGGAAACGGGTTACATTGGGATTGATGATCACACGATTCTTCCTGTTTCATGTTGTCCCATATTTGTAGACCCTGAGAATCCCGTTTTAATACAAATTCAGGAAGTGATAAAACAATTTGACAATGAACAGCAGAATGACGGTAGGGTCTCTATTTGGACAGTTTCTGAAAATCAATTTGTAATGAGCTTTCAATTGAAAGTGCAGCCTAAAAATGGGGAGGTTGTGCTTGCAAATGCAATGAAGAATTTTGGATGGGCCGGAGCGATTATGACAACTCCAGAACAAACAATTTCATTGGGCTTATCCTCTCCCACGTGTGATGTTGAAGGACTGACTTTTGGCTTTTCTCACGACGCCTTTTTGCAAGTCAATCCCGAACAAAGCAACAACATTTATCGCGCTTTAAAAGAGGTGGGAAGGGGAACGCAAAAGATTTTGGATTTATATTGCGGAATTGGAATCTCTTCGATCCTATTCGCAAAACAAGGGGCTTCAGTAATAGGTGTGGAGGGGAATCCGACGGCAATTAAACTTGCCAAAGAGAATGCGGAACGAAGTCATGTCAAAAACATCAAATTTAAAACTGCAGATGTCAAAAAAGTCATTGTGGGACTTCTGAAAGAGCAAAAAGCTGATTTTGTAATTGTGAATCCTCCTCGAGCTGGTCTTGATAGGAGCGTTGTTGAAGCCCTGCTGGCGAATCCTCCGAAGAAGCTTGTCTATATTTCCTGCATGCCCAGCACGCTGGCGCGCGATTTGGCGTTGCTGTGCGAAGTGCGGTATCGAGTTGTGTCTTGTCAGCCTTACGACATGTTTCCACAAACGGGACACGTCGAGACACTCGTGTGCATGAATAATAAGTATTGATAGATTTTTAAGAGTTAAATGCGGATAATCACCAGATAAATTTTTACTTATTATGCAATAGGAGACCATATGACAAAATTGAATTGTTTTCAAAAAAACTTATTATCTGCCCCCGACTGCTCCCAATACCTCTGCAAAACTTTACAGAAAACAGCCACCGGTAATTACTGCAGCTCGAAATGCTATGGAATGTATGCTGTCATTCTCGCAACCTTTAGTGCCCCCTTATATGTGCTAAAAGGCATTGGAGAGTTTGTTTCTAATGTTGCTGAATTGAAAATTGGTAAAGGCATCGTTGCGCTTGGTACAAATACATGGGATGCCCTTAAATGCATTTTCATTGCTGCTGCTTTGATTGTTTGCATTGTCGCCAGCATCTTTATTCCGTGTGCCCTAAACGGCTTCAGACAAGAACCTGCACCTAGAAAACCATCCTATGAGGACATTGAAGGACTGTTGAAACACAAAAAAATGGACTATGAAGTATTGGAGGGAAGATGCGAAACAGCACAAGATACCATTAAAACACAAAGAAAGGACTTCCAAGAACAACTCTCAAACACAACTCAAGCACTTGAAACAGAAAAAAAACTGCACAGAGAAGAACTCGCCAAACAAGAACGACAATTTAAAGAAAAAGAATCTCAAATGGCAAAGGAAGCATATAACTTTCTCGAGAAGAACAAGGCATTAACAGAAGCTAGTGAAAATACGCGAAGGAAACTCTTAGCCAGAATTTCCAAAAACATGACAACAATTGATGAACTTGAAAGAAGAGTTGCAGAGTTATCAGGAGAAGGAATTGTAAAATCCGAAGCCGCGAGTTCATCAAGTAGTTCGACTTCAAGCTCAAAGCCACATATCTCTGCACAACGCGCCCCAAAAACTCCAAACCGTTCCCGCATAGTAAGATCTCATTCTTTGTCTGTGATTGGAACTCCAAACTTTTTGAGAACTGCTCAAGATTTTCTAGCGGATACCGAAGATGATAGAAAATCACGAGTGGCCACAAGTGGCATAGACCCAGCACTAGTTATGCCATCAATGGCAGCACCAACAACCACCACAGCTGCAGAGCCAACATCAGCGCCCACAGTGCCGACAACTAGAAAACCGATTCCGACGGCGACACCACCTTTGCCACCAATGTGATGAGCCTCAGAGAAAGACAAAGGACATAAGGATGTAATGGACAAATTGGACAATGGACGTAATGGACATGGACGGTAATGGACCATAATGGACTGTAATGGACCATAATGGACGGTACAGCATCGTCCATTACGGTCCATTACAGTCCACTATGGTCCATTACCGTCCATGTCCATTACGTCCATTCACACACACGGACATATTGCACATGCTGATCATGTACACAACCTGAAAAATACAGCATAATTAATATTTGATAAAGAAAGTGCTTTATTATAGATCAAAAGATGTTTATAAAAGAGTGTGACGAATTATGGAATGATTGCGTATGCAGTGCACGAATCTGAAAATATAAAAGAATAAGATGTAGGATACCGATGAAAAAAAAGATGCCTCGCATAAATCGCAAGAGGCTCTCACAAGAACTGTGATACTGTGATTCGGAGTAGGTGTATCCTTGCTCCTGTCGCCGCATTCGCGGCTCAAAATGGTAATTGGATCTACCCCATGCTGACGCATGGGGCTACATGCTGCCACCGCATTCGCGGTTGTTTCGGCCGCAAAAACCGCGAATGCGGTGGCAGCATGTAGCCCCATGCGTCAGCATGGGGTAGATCCAATTACCATTTCGAGCCGCGAATGCGGCGACAGGAGCAAGGATGTACCTACTCCGAATCACAGCGCAAGAAATATTAATTAAAGGCTAACTAGGAGTTTTATATGTCATGGTGTTCAAGTTTAATAACGATCCCTCAAGATGCTCCAAAAACACTTAACCTCGTTTCGGATGCTGCTAGAATTGCAAAAGATAAATCCTGCTGTAAAATGTATTTTATTCCAAAGTTTTATGTTGGAGCAGCAATCATCCTCAATACATTCAACGCCCCTCTCTATGTTATTAAGGGAGCTACTGAATTTGTATCTCGCTTTAGCAATATCAATAGCAAAGAAGCCATTGAAGCCTTTAAAGCCCTTGGACGCAACTTATGGAATGCTGTCAAAAGCGTTATTATCGTCGTCGTTCTAATCATATTCCTTGTCATCAGCATCTTCTGGGGCAGAATTTTCCAATACTGGCCAGAAACAGTAATCAAAAAATCAGAACTCGAAGTGGCTCAAGAAGTAGCCGTGAAGGCAAAAGAAGCTGCTGCTGCGGCAGAAGCAAGAGCCGCTGCTGCTGCAACTGCAAAAATACATCATAAGAAAAAGCCCCAAACGGATACAGGCACAACAATTATACATCCTGAGGAGCTTACTCCAGAGCAACTTGCAGAGCAACTTGAAAAAACGCAACATGAACTTGAAAAGATGATCACCAGGTACAATGCTGCAACTGCGGCCTACGGGGATATGTCTGGGCAACTAGAGACTATTAAGATCGAGTTGGAATCGACAAAAACCAGAAATCAAGAGCTGCAAAAAGAGCAAACGCAAAAAACTGTTGGAAAGACCTCCCAACTCGAGACAGAACTTTTTGCACAAAAATTGAAACATGAAACCTTAGAACGTGAACATTCCACATTGCGTTTAGAATTTGAAAGGCAAAAAACGACATTTGAGCCTCTTCTTAAAACTGAATTAACTGCTGCAGTCTCTCTTAGTACAAATATAGCACGAATAAAAGACATCACAAAACTTGCAGAAACTGCTGCAGCCTTTATCGAATCTGAAAAAAAATCAAAAGTAGATGTATCATCTGAAGGAGAACAAAAAGCGAAAACTGATAAAGCTACTGCAATCGATAACAAATTAAGGAGCGCAAGGAAGGTTGGAGACCTGTTAGATCACTTGCAACTAGAAATCGTTTTACGTGAATTTATTAAGATAAAGCAACAACAGGTGTTACCTTCATCCACGTCCACCCCTACACGCCCAACAACCAGTTCCAGACTTCCAGTCCCCACTACAGGCACACCTTCGAAGCTTGTTTTTGGATCACCAGATATAAGAGCTGTGTCGCCAACTAGAACTGGCCCAAGCCCCTCTCCAACGCCAGCTCTAACACCGATTCCTACAGCACACATCACAGCCGCATCCCCACCACCACACTCTCCACCAACAACACCGGTAGCTCCTCCAGTCAAACCAGCACCTACTACTCATCCTACTCACACACCGACACCAGCAGCAACTCCAGCATCAACACCAGCGAAAACGACACCAGCAGCGACTACCACACCCACAGCTACTACAGCAGCGACTACGACAACAACCACACCGGCAACAGCTGCAGCGACACCAACACCAGCAAAAACACAACCACAAGCAGCGGCAACGACGAATACCTCACCGCCAGCGAAAACAGTATAACCAAATCCATAAGAGGTGATGCAATAGCGGGAGAACACAAGTAAAGGCCCTCGGCAGTAATGGACATGGACAGTAATGGACCATAATGGACTGTAATGGACATTAATGGACATTAATGGACAAGGGACGTAAGGGACTTTAAGGGACAAAGGACATAAAGTACAAAGGACACCTGTTGCGGCTGTCCTTTACGTCCTTTGTCCCTTAAAGTCCCTTACGTCCCTTATGTCCTTTAGGTCCCTTGTCCCTTATGTCCCTTCGCCTGACACATGGGGGGTGTTCATGACTAAAATGTCGTCCTTTCAGGCATTTGATCACCCTTCCAACTCTAACTAAAAATGTTTGACAATCTACGCACAACCTCATATTCTTTTCCTTCACGTCACGAGGAACACGTCTATGTCATTGTTTGACTCCATACAATTACTGCCTGAAGATCCTATCATGCATCTTCCGCAGCTCTTTGCCGCTGAGAAAAATCCAAACAAGGTCAACCTTGGCATAGGTTCCTACAAAGATTCCCATGGACAACCCCTCGTATTTGGCGCTGTTCGTGAAGCCGAGAAAATTCTATTACAAAATCAACCTAATAAAGAATACCCACCCATCGAAGGCAATCAGCAATTTATCGACGCCACACTAAAACTTATATTTTCAGAAGAACTTCTCAAATCCATTTCAAATACACTATTTGCTCAACAGACCGTTGGAGGAACCTGCGCCTTACGCGTTGCAGGGGAATTCTTAGCGCATTATGGCGCCCGTGAAATCTATTTGCCTTCTCCCACATGGCCTAACCACAACCTCATCTTTCAGTATGCTTATTTGAACCCCAAAAGCTACCCGTACTACAATTCAGCGATCCATGCAATCGAGTTCGATTCTCTCCTTCAATCCCTTGACAAAATGAAGGAACGCAGTGTCGTTCTCTTGCAAGCCTCGTGCCATAACCCTACAGGGGTCGATCTTTCATCGTTCCAATGGGAGCAATTATCAATAATAATTAAGAAGAAAAGGCTGATCCCTCTATTTGATTTTGCTTACCAGGGCTTTGGAGAAGGGATTGAACAAGATGCATTGGCTGTAAGGCTCTTTGCACAAGAGCAACATGAGATGTTTGTTGCCTATTCTTTTGCTAAAAATTTCGGCCTATACGGAGAACGTGTGGGTCTTTTGGCTGTCATAGCCAAAACTCCTGAAGCGCGAAACAAAATGAGAAGCCATCTAAAGCAGTTAGCTCGCAGCAACTATTCTGTTCCTCCTTTGCATGGTGCGCGGATTGTATCCACCATTTTGCATTCAGAAGTACTCACACAGCACTGGAGGGAGGAACTTTCAGCTGTATGCAATCGGATCAAAGAAATGAGGGAAGCCCTTGTCACTGGATTAATGGCAGCAGGCGTAAAAAAAGATATGAACTATTTGAAGAAACAAATAGGGATGTTTTCATTCACCGATTTAGCACCAGCTCAAGTACAATATTTGCGAGAACAGTATGGGATTTATTTAGCAGGAAATGGTCGAGCAAATATAGCAGGACTCAATCACGAAAACCTTCAATATGTCATCACAGCTCTTGCTGACGTGATCCAAGTTGCTAGTCGCATAAATGCTTAAATGGGGCCCCTGCCCCATTTAAGCATTTACGCGACTAGCAAGTAAAATAACGCTAATCTAATAGCTTCTGCACAGTAACCTAAGGACGGTGCAAGGCTATCATGCTTACTGTTTTTACTTGCTAGTCGTGCATAGATTTGAAATGGGGCAGGGGCCCCATTTCAAATCTTTGCATGACTAGCAACTTGAGTAATTATGCCAAGCCGCATCCCTAAATCTTTTATCGTTCTATTTGCAGCCATCCTGATTTTGCTGAGTTTGCCAAAACAAACCTCTGAAAATATGCGAGGAATGACAGTTGCCACTTTAGCTCCCGCTTGGGAAACTTTGGTGCACCTCAGGCAATCTGTTATGGGGTGGTTTGGCTACGGCAAGGACACCGATCGACGCAGCCTTCATATCCAAAAGCTGGAAATTGAAAATCACCAACTGGCGTCAGAAATTATGCGTTTACAGCATCTCTTGCTGCATGAAAAGCACTTGGATAGGCAACTTGCACAATTGCCTCCTTCAAAATCTCTTAAACAGCTTAAGCAACACCACCAAAAGATATTACTGCAACGAATGGCATTTCAATTAAAAGCCATGCCTGCTGAGGTTATTTTCCGTTCTCCATCGTCATGGAGTGGTTCCATGTGGCTAAATGTAGGCCATGCCAATAACACTGCAGCAGGATATGAAATTGTATCAAAAAATAGCCCAGTGCTCGTAGGAACCTCTGTAGTGGGTGTTGTAGATTATGTCGGCGCACATCAATGCCGCGTCAGACTCATTACAGATTCAGCGCTTTGTCCTTCTGTGCGCGTTGTCAGAGGGGATCTTCAGAGAAATTTGCTGCGAGAAAATGTGATATCCCTCTTAGATAAACTGGAATCAAGTGATGAATTTGCAGATAAAGACGAGAAAGAAAGATTGCTAGAGAAGTTGTGGCGACTTGAACTGAAAGAGGGGCAAGGGGAAGAAGCAACGTGGCATTTGGCAAAAGGAGAGCTGCACGGAGGCAGCCAACCTCTTTGGAGATCCCTTGGCAACCACCTAAAGGGTGTTGGCTTCAATTATGATTTTGACGACGAAGAGGGGGCCGCACGCGATTTACGCTCGGGACTTCTGAATCAAAGCTCTAGAGATGGAATTTCAGTTCCTATTCTGCAAGTGCATGATTTATTAGTGACTACAGGAATGGATGGAGTGTTTCCAGCGGGTTTGTATGTAGCAGAGGTGACGAAGATTGAAACGTTGCGAGAGGGGGATTATTATTACGAGTTAGAAGCGAAGCCGACAGCGGGGAATTTGCACGAGCTTTCAACAGTATTTGTGATACCCGCTTTGGGCTATGATTCTTCGGATCAACCTAGTACACTGTAAAAACAAAGCTTTATTCCCAGGTACAAAATGGCCATAAAAGATAAACAGATCGACGCATATATTGAAAAGGCACAACCATTTGCACAACCCATCTTAAAGCACATCAGAAAGTTAGTACATAAAGCCTGCCCTGATGTTGAAGAGTCGATGAAATGGAGCTTCCCACATTTCGGCTACAAAGGGATGATGTGTGGCATGGCCTCATTTCAACAACATTGTGCTTTTGGTTTTTGGAAAGGGGCCATCATGAAAGACCCCCATAAAGTGATGGATAAGGCTCGCGAAGATGCCATGGGACATTTTGGACGCCTGACAAGTCTCCAAGAGATGCCTTCAGATGAAATCATTATTGACTACATCAAGGAAGCCATGCAGCTTAACGAAGAAGGGGTTAAAGTTCCTAAAAAGAAGGTTATCAAAAACAAAGATTTAGAAATTCCTGAGTACTTCATGAATGCTCTCAAAAAGAATAAGGAAGCGTTTAATATTTTTGAGAAGTTTTCTTACAGCAAGAAAAAAGAATATGTGGAATGGATCGTTGAAGCCAAACAAGAAACGACCAGAAATAAAAGGCTCGCCACAGCCATAGAATGGATTAGCGATGGCAAAAGCAAAAATTGGAAATACGAATAAAAAAAGTGGAGCAAATATGTCATTAGGAGTCGTTCTAGTCACAGGGGCATCACATGGAATTGGATTAGCAACAGCCGAACACCTTGCCAATAACGGATACAAAGTTTATGCCACTTGTAGAGACCCCTTAAAGGCTGATCATTTGCAAAAACTTTCTAAGAGAATTGCAAATATCTCTATTCTCCCTCTAGATGTCACTTCTGAAGAATCCGTAGATAAAGCCATTTCAGAAATATTTGAAAAGGAAGGAACAATTGACGTAGTTGTCAACAATGCGGGTTTCGGAATTTATGGCCCTACTGAAGTGCATACGATCGAGGAATCGCATAAGATTCTGGACACCAATTTCTTGGGGGTGCTACGGGTAAACCAAGCCGTTGTCCCCATCATGAGGGAACAGCGTCGAGGACGAATTATCAATATCGGAAGCATTGCTGGGTCCGTTCCATCAAAGAATCTGGCAATATACTCCGCAAGCAAGGCCGCCCTCGCATCCATAACCGCTAATGATGCCCACCATTTGGCTAAATGGAACATAAAAGTGTGCCTTGTACAAGCTGGCGCCGTTACGACTAGTTTTGAATTTCGGACTCCATCTGGGTCACACTTTCCAAAGACTAAGAACCCATATAGCGAAGTTTTAGCTCACAACAGAAAAGAGTGGAAACAAAAAATGGATGGCGGACAGCCTCCATCAGAAGTTGCAAAAGTCATTTTGAAAGCAATTCAATCACCCGAGCCAGATCTTTGGTATCAAACCAGTGAAGTTGTCGAGAACGCAATGAGTGGCCAGTACAAAGATTTGACTGGCAAGAGCCAAATTCCCAAGTCAACGATTCCAATATTGGCAAAATTGTAGCACTTCCTTATCGCTATCTCCATCAGAGTCGATACTCCTTTACTCATTTACTCATATTTGCTATAATTAAATTAAAAGGTGGGCAGTATGAAACAGTCAAAACAGCCTAAAGACACAATAAGACTAAACTTTGAATTTCCTCTAAGTGAGTATCCCTATCTTAAAATGGTATGTGCCAAAAAAAGCCTATCTCTTCGTGACTTTGCTACACATGTCCTTTTACGAGCAATTGAAGAAGTTGAAGATGAAATGCTAGCTCAAAAGGCTAATGATCGTTTAGAAAGCATGCAACCCGAAGATTTAATTTCCTGGGACGAGGCCAAAAAGATAGCTGGATGGAATGATGAAAAAGTATAAGTTGCTTTATGATAAGCGATACTTGAAAGCTCTCGAAAAGATTCCACATCATCTTCGAGGAAAAGTCTCAGAAAAAGTCGAAAATCTTGCAACTAATCCTCGGCCAGAAGGATATACAAAGCTTAATGGTTCCAAAAAAACACCTCTCTATCGTATTCGCTCTGGAGATTATAGAGTTGTGTACACCATTCAAGATCATGAGCTTATAGTTATTGTCATCGAGCTGGGACATCGAAGAGAAATTTATCAGAATCTATTTCTATAGTGTGATGGCTGTGGGCTTACATAAAGCCCACAACTTGACGAAAGACAAAGCCAACTCTAATCGACTACTACAATACCAATTGTAGCACGATGAGCAGGGGGGTTATCCAGCCATTGTTTCAAAGCATCGCTGCATAGCGTTGCTTCATAGTAATCAAAGCATAGTTCATAAATTCCCTTTTCGACTGGCGCATTAAAAGAAAAGGAAGCCTTCCCTTTTTTGTTCCAGACTCCAAGAGAATGTGTAATACAACTTTGGGCATCCTGTTTGCGCAACCCAACTATAATGTGATGAAACTCCCAAGAATCGAGCTTGTCGGCATCAATCTTGTATTTAAGGGTACCTTCGATCTTCTCTGCAGGCTTACAAAACACTAATCTGCCTGCATGCGCAATATCCAATTTACTGATCGTAATTGGCCCGTAGGTCACCTCTTCAGCAACTAATCCAATCCATGGACAGGATTTGATAATTTCGGTGATTTTATCTCCTGGTGATTCTACGGCTGCTATTGGTACAGCTAACGCACATGCGAATAGTGTAGCACAGCAGAATAGTAGGTTTTGAAGTTTGAAATTAGATAAGATTGTCATAGGGTCTCCTTCATTGTTAGATTGAAAAAGTTCCTAAACATTAAAAGCATCCGCTTCATTTAGCGAGTGCATCATCAACCATACAGCTTTTCCACAAAGCTGTCTAGCGTCAATCAAATATTCACTCATCGCCGAATGTGAAAGCATAAGCACTCACTCCCTGGGGAATTTTTAACGACAACTGATGCCTTCCATATGTTGTGTCAACAATGTCGTATTTGCGATCGCCATCCATAACAATTTCTTGCACCAATTTTCCGTCAAGATAGACTTGAATGGGCTGCTTGCTACTGCCACCCAACACCAAATAGACTTTCTTTGCTAAGAAATTGTAATCTAAATAGCTATCATCTCCCACAGATGTAATTCGTTCGCCCTCGACTTTCCATTTGCCTTTGAGACCAACCTCGTCGTTGCCTAATGCCCCCTTGTAGCCATATGAGGCTATTTGATTTGGTTTTAAAACGATTTCTGAATGGTAGCTCTTTCCTCGTAAGCTACCTAAATAGGTCTCAGGAGATATGGGACGACTGCTTTTTAAAGGTTCCTCCATTTTGAGAGGGGCCATCCCTAATAATTCGCGTATGGCATTTTCGGTTTCAACATATTTCCCTTCCCCAAAATGGGCCATGCGAAGCTCTCCATTTTTATCGATTAAATAATGCGCAGGCCAATAATGGTTGTGGAACGCCTGCCAAGTCTTATAATCATTATCTTGTGCAACGGGATACTTGATGCCAAGACGGGATACCGCCTCTGCCACATTCTTTGGATCCTTTTCAAACTCGAATTCGGGCGTATGAACACCGATGATGACCAATCCATCATTTTTATAATTGGCATCCCATTTCTCAATATACGGAAGAGTCCTCAAACAATTAATGCAACTGTAAGTCCAAAAATCGATCAAAACAACCTTATCTTTAAGCTGCATAATAGATAATGGTGGAGAGTTGATCCAATTGGTGATTCCTGTAAGCTCAGGAGCCTTTCCAAAGTCAGACAACTGATCAGAAATAATTTTGCCAACGCCTGTCTCTTGTTCTGTTTCGCCACTTAATTTCTCAATTTGTTCCTTAACGATTGGATTATCTTCGATCAGAATCGGAGGAAAAATGCGGGTGATTTGCTGCTGCAAAACCATGTCCCAATGAAACAGAATGGCCACAGCTGTAAGGATCATCAAAACACCAAATGCCTGACGTATTCTTTCAGCATGAATAGATAGAAATCGAGATGACTGAATGATCTTACTGCCTCCATAGGCTATTAGAAACATCGGAAGGCCTGCTCCAATACTGTAAGCAAGGGTAATCAAAACAATAGTGAAATTCACAGATTGAGTAGCTACAAGCGTTGTGATTGCAGCTAAAATCGGTCCAGCACAAGGAGTCCATAATAGTCCTAAAGCTGCCCCAAAAAGGATTCCACCATAGAATCCATTTCCCGAACTTGTGCCTTGAATTTGTTGTCCTGCATTTGCAAGAGGTGATGTGACTTTCGCAAACCAATCAGACAATTTTGGGAAAATCATGACCAAGCCAAATAGAATTAGCATGACGATGGCGACATACCGAAGAAAGTTCGCTGAGAGACCTGTGGCATGCACGATAGCTGTCAGAGAAAGTGTAAAAAATGTAAAGCTTAGAACAAGACCAATTATAATGCCAAGAGGACGCAATTTTCCTTTGATTGTCCCCGCCGATAAAATTGCCGGCAAAATGGGCAATATGCATGGAGATAAAATCGTGAATATGCCAGCTAGAAATGCAAAAACAAGTAAAAGAAACATGTGAAAGCCTTTTTGTAGAGGTTGTTTTCACAATAAAGAGACATCTATTTGCTTTCAACTTAACTTTGTATAATATTAGGAATTGCATTGCTCATACTTGGCATCGGTTCTGCGTATTTGGGAGGGGTTCTAGTTGTCGGAGGGGCTCTAGTTGTTGCCCTAGGGGCCTATTCCATCCATAAAATTAAAACAAAAATGCCTCCAGAACTGCAGGCTTTTTTTCAAAATCCAGATAAGAGGCCTTACCGACCCGCAGCACTCGACCGGCGGTTAGCAGACCTTCTAGAACACATCAGGTAGCGTCAAATCGAGACAATTGCAGAAGAGCCTAATTTGAAAGAGTCGCCCTTTCAGGGCTTCCTCAGCCTGGATGTATGCAGCTACTTTTGCCTGGCGCCTCTACAATCATCTCATTTTTTCCTCTTTTTTCTCTCCTTTTGTAGCCCATACCTAAGGTTTCGCGAGCCTGCGAGCGAAACCGCAGGTATGGGAATCACGAAAACCGCACCTCAACCAGGGACTGGTTCTTCATTTTTCTCTTTTTCTCAATCTGTGATAAGAAAGAGGAAAAAAAGAAGAACCAGGTCCCTGGTTAATATCTGAGTTTCATCGGTTCCCACACCTGCGGTTTCGCTCGCAGGCTCGCGAAACCTGGGTGTGGGCTGCAAAATGAGAATAAAAAGAAAATAAAACGAC
>JABDBC010000040.1 GCA_013288825.1 Chlamydiota bacterium | reverse complement strand
CTCTAAGGGAACTAAAGGACAAAATTATTTTAACGGTGATGACTATGCCCATGCCAAACAACACAGACCTATCCAAAATTCCCCTTATATTATTCAATACTGCGACGCGCCAAAAAGAGCGCCTCAAACCCATCAAAAACAATCATGTGACCCTCTACACTTGCGGTCCTACCGTCTACAACTTTGCCCATATCGGCAATTTTCGCACCTACGTTTTTGAAGATCTTCTCCGTCGCACCATACAATTTTTTGGAATGAAAATAACGCAAGCCATGAACTTGACCGATGTGGACGACAAAACGATCCGTGGAGCATTAGCAAAAGGGGTTTCATTAAATGAATATACCCAAACCTATAAAGATGCTTTTTTTGAAGATCTCAAGACATTAAATCTTCAGCGTGCGGAGCTTTATCCCGCTGCAACAGATTATATCGATGAAATGATCCGTTTGATCCAAATTCTTTTGGACAAAAAAATCGCCTACAGAGGTGGTGACGGGAGTATTTATTATGCGATCCATCAGTTTCCAAAATATGGATGTTTATCCCATTTGCAAATAGATCAGTTGCAGGCAGGGGCTTCAGAGCGGGTTGCTTCGGATGAATATGAAAAGGATCACGTGGCTGATTTCGTGTTATGGAAGGCTTACGATCCTGAGCGCGATGGCAATATTTTTTGGGAAAGTCCTTTTGGAAAAGGGCGACCTGGATGGCATCTCGAGTGTTCTGCGATGGCGATGAAGCTCCTTGGAGAAACCATTGACATTCATGTGGGAGGAGTCGACAACATGTTTCCCCATCATGAAAACGAGATAGCCCAATCTGAGGCATGTTCTGGAAAGGTATTTGTCCATTTGTGGATGCATGCCGAGCATCTTATCGTCGACGGAAAGAAGATGTCTAAGAGTTTGGGGAATTTTTATTCCATACGCGACTTGATATCCCAAGGGTTCACAGGACCGCAAATTCGCTACATGCTCCTTCAAACGCATTACAAGACCCAATTGAACTTCACTTTTGAAGGACTTGATGCCGTGAAGGAGACATTGCAGAGGCTGAATGACTTTATTCAACGCTTATTAGAAGTTAATGGACCTTCGACAGGAGAATCAATTAATCGAATCCTTGATAAAGCTATGCTTTCTTTTGCTCGTGCATTAGCAGATGATTTGAATATCTCTGTTGCCCTTGCAGCATTGTTTGAATTGGTTCGCGAAGTGAATATTTTGTGCGATGCAGGCAGGATAGGCAAAGGGGAAGCGGAGCAAGTCTTGGAAGTGTTAAAGCGTTTTGATAGTGTTTTGGGGGTGCTGACGTTTGAAAAGCAAGTAGAAGCCATACCACTCGAGCTGCACGAGGCGTTGGCAAGGCGTATTCAGGCGCGGAAGGACAAAGATTGGGCGTTGGCGGACAGTTTGCGGGATTTTATTACGAGCCGTGGGTATTTGATAGAGGACACCGTGCAGGGCATGCGTCTAAAAAAGAGCTCTTAACAACAAAATAAAAAACAACCAAACAACCAACAAAAGAACACAATTAAACGCAAAGAGGGACATCAGACAAGACATAAAATCTCCAGAAGAAAAGTAACAGGATAGGTAGGATCGCAAGCGGCAGGATAAGAAGGATGGCAAGCACCCTCTTGTATTTCAAAAGAATTTCCAATGGATCTATGGCCTCCCGGCCATAGATCCATTGGAAATTCTTTGTATATTAAGAAGGTGCTTGCCATCCTTCCTATCCTGCCGCTTGCGATCCTACCTATCCTGTTACTTTTCTTCTAAGACGATTCATGCCATAGTCTGTTGCACCTCTTTGCGTCTCTGCGTCTTTGCGTTTAATTGTGTTTTTTTGTTGTTTGGTTATTTTTTGTTAGGCGTCGCTAATGCTAATGTTGCTCACGAAGCTGTCGGGCTAGCGTTTCCCCATTCGATGTCAACTTCATCTCGATAGGTCCAAGTTTCCTAATGAAATTAGCCTGCGCTAACAAATTACATATCGTATCAACAGCCTTTGGCGACAAACCTGCCGTTTTACCCACCAGATAGCGATCGACGACAGAATCGTAATCCCCAATTGCTGTAGCAGCTTCAAAAGCACACAATACAAACCGTTCATCTTTTGTCCATTTTGAACTCATGATTTTTTCACAGCCTCAGTATTCGGAGTTGTGGTCGCTGTTTCAACCTTCATCCAAGGAAAATAGAGAACATCGCGTATGGAGTGAGAGTTAGTCAAAATCATCACAAGTCTGTCGATTCCAATCCCCACACCTGATGTTGGGGGCATCCCTTGACAGATCGCCTCGATGAATTCCTCATCGAGAGGACTCGCTTCCTCATCGCCTGCATCGCGTCGACTTGCCTGTTCTTCTAAAAGGCGTCGTTGGATTTCTGGATCATTGAGTTCTGTATAGGCATTGCAGACCTCTTGACCGAGCACAAAGCTTTCAAAGCGCTCTACAATCCCTTTTTTACGCTCTTCAGGATCTCTATGCAGTTTGCAAAGAGGAGTGGTCTCGATCGGATGGTCGATGATGTGATGTGGCTGGATCAAATGGTGCTCGACATAAGTTGCAAAGAGCGCTGCAATGAGAAGACCGCGAGGCATTCCGGCAATTTTTTTCGGATCGCAATGACCGCTCTCAAGCAGCAGCTTTCGCATATCAGCATCGTTCAGCTTTTCTACATCATAATTTGCATAATGTTTCAAGGTTTCTTTCATTGTCATCCGTTTCCAGGGGGTTTTCATGTCGATCGTGCTGGTTTCCCCTGTTTCAGGATTTGTCACAGGAATCTTTGTCGATCCATGGAGGTCGATAGCCAGTTTTTCAAACAAGTTCTCGACAAATTGCATTGTGTCGTTGTAATCCCAATAAGCGGCGTAGGCTTCGATCATTGTGAATTCAGGATTGTGGTTTCTGTCGATCCCTTCATTGCGGAAAACGCGCCCAATTTCAAAGATGCGCTTCATGCCGCCTACAATGAGTTTCTTTAGAGAGATTTCCAAGGAAATGCGCAAAAACATATCCTGATTTAAGGCGTGTAAATTTGTTTCAAACGGACGGGCTTCAGCGCCACCATATAGGCTTTGCAAAATAGGGGTCTCGACTTCAACAAAATCTAGATTTGCGCAATAGTCACGGATCAAATGTAAGATGCGGCTTCGCATGAGGAAGGTTTTTTGCACATCGGCGTTGCAGATCAGGTCAAGCCAACGTTTGCGATATCTAAGCTCCTTATCAGCCAATCCTGAGTGCTTTTCTGGCAATGGCAACAACGTTTTACACAGCAGCGTCACGTGCTTTGCAAAAATAGTGAGTTCCCCTTTGTTTGTGTGGAAGAGATCTCCTTCGATCCCTATGATATCTCCGAGATCGATCATTTTCTCGATGAATTTTAAGGGAGATGGTTTTTCGACGCCATTTTGTGACTCGGGGTTATATCCTTCAACGACAGTGGCATCGCGGCTGAACATAATTTGGATGCGCCCTGTGCTGTCCTGGATGTGTGCAAAGGCATTTTTTCCCATGGCGCGGAATAGCATCAGTCGTCCTGCAACTATTACATGGATCGTTTTTCCAGCAGCAGCTTCCTCGCTATGACCGATGTTTTCTTTGTCATACTGTTGATGCAAAGGTTCTGCGAAGTGGGAAGGGGTATAACTGTGAGGATAGGGCTCAACACCGAGAGCGCGTATTTCGGCTAATTTTCTGGTGCGATTTTGAAATTCTTCATGTTGTTGATATTCAGGCTTTTGGGACATTGACATTGTTATCCTAATGATTTATTGACTGTTTAAAGATTGTTTAATAGGTGGGGTTTGTTGATAGCTTCTAACGTAGTCTAATCGTGCATAGCAATAGATTGTTGTGCCGATGATGGTAATTCCAAACAAAGCATTGATCAGAATGAATCCAAACGACTCGAAGATAGCCTTTTTCATGTTTGCTCCAAGTTTCGATGATGTACCGCCCCGGCAGAGGTAATTGCAGAAGTGCCAAATCATCAGGCCGTTGGCCTGATGATTTGGCACTTCTGCAATTACCTCGGCAGGGGCGGTACAACAAATTCATACTCGCACCATTTTATTCTATTTTGACAATTAAATCCAATCTCGCTATGCAAAAGAGGAGAATATATCATGGTGGGGTTTTATGATAATTAAGATTGGAAATGAGATCCTTCTTTGCAAAATGACTGAAAATAAAATTCCCGTCGTCATTTATGGTGGTCATAAATATATCAATTTAGATGGTTTACTCAATGCCATCCCCCATATCGCCAACTCGAAATTGCTTGAATTATGTTACTTAGTCTCCTTTTTCTATGGGGGCTCTGAATATGAGTTCATTGAAAATATTGATGATTTTAAGGAAAAATATTTAAATGTGATCGAATTCGACAAAAATTCCTTAGACTATAATCCTGACCGATTAATCGATCATGGGGAGTTTAATATTCGCGTCATGCATTCTCCCCGGATTGTTGATAATGAGCTTGTTTTTTTTGTCCAGAATATCAAGTCAAAGCTACCTTATCGGGTGAGCTGCCCCTATCCCATTCCTAGCGGCAAAATGGATGTGACCTTTCACCTCCTTCCCTACGCCGATCCGTAAATAAAAATAATTCCCGCCCAAAATTCCTCGTGAACGCGCCCGCGCCTGACCGTCTTAATAAAAAAATTAAACGCAAAGGCGCAAAGACACGAAGACGCAAAGAAAAAGAGGAGGTAAAGGATAAAATATAATTTATTCTTTTCTTTCTTTGCGTCTTCGTGTCTTTGCGCCTTTGCGTTTAATTTTTTTATTAAGACCGTCGGGCAACGGGTGCGGGCGTGTTCACGAAATGGCGAATACAAGCGGCGAAAATGTCGTTCTGGAACTAAAACCTCTCTTGCGCTACAATAGCATACCTAATTGTCTACCTGATTGAGCTCTTACATGAAAAAATTTAAAATTGCCACGCTCGGATGCCGCACAAACCAGTACGAATCTCAAGCTTATCATGATCAGCTTGAAACGATGGGTTACAGCCAAGCTCTTCCTGGGGAACACGCAGATCTATGCATTGTAAACACTTGCACTGTCACTGAATCTGCCGATAGCAACAGCCGCCATGAAATCCGAAGTCTTATAAGAGAAAATCCCAACGCAAAAGTAGTCATCACCGGATGCTTTGCTGAGCGTCAACCAGACCTCATCCGCCAAATCGAAGGGGTCACTCATGTTGTCTCCAACAAAGAAAAAGAAAAACTTCTTGATTTCGTTTTCCCGGAGGAAGAGATCCCTGAATTCTCTATCAAGAATTTTGACGCCCACACCCGTGCCTTTGTCAAAGTACAAGATGGATGTAACTCATACTGCACCTACTGCATCATTCCCTATGTGCGTGGCAGATCACGCTCCCGATCTATTCCAGAAGTCCTCAAAGAAGTTGAAGGGCTAATCTCAAATGGCTTTAAAGAGATTGTTTTGACAGGAATCAATATTGGAGATTTCGATGGGAATCCTGCTGAGGGGACTGATCCCAAATGCCTTGCAGACCTAGTACGTGCTGTGGATAATGTCCCAGGTTTATCGCGATTACGAGTCTCATCGATTGATCCTGATGAAGTTGATGAGAATTTGGCAGATGCAATTCTCAATGGAAAAAACACATGCCACTCGATGCACTTAGTGTTGCAATCGGGCTCCAACGTAATCTTGAAACGGATGAATCGCAAATATACGCGTCAGATTTTCTTGGACACGGTGGAAAAAATGAAAGCAGCTAGTCCTCAGTTCACTGTGACAACAGATGTGATAGTGGGATTTCCTGGTGAAACTGATACCGACTTTGCCGAAACATTGGATGTGATGCGTGAAGTCAAATTTGCCAAGGTTCACATGTTTCCTTATAGCGAGAGAGCCAAAACTCGAGCGGCACTTATGCCAAATAAGGTGCCTCAAAATATTATGAAAGAGCGAAAACGGACTGTTTTGCAACTGACGGAACAAATTGGTTATGAATTGCGCGAGCAATATCTTCTGCAAGAGGCTGAAGTTCTGACTGAAAGTATCGATGTGTCGCATCCTGGGAAAATCATGGGGCATACCAGAAACTTTCTTCCTGTCTGGATTGATGTCACGGACCGTTCCATTGAATCCAATCAAGTTGTCAAAGTGTTGTTGGATTCAAATACTGCACACGGTCTTATCGGAATTCCACTGGTTTAAAATATGCAAATCAAAATTGCGCAGAGATATAGACCTTATTCCCATTCTCTTGGAGACCCTATAATCCTCCCTGGATCCATACTGGCCTTTCAGATATACCCTGCGTTGATTCGCGTGATTAGTATGGCAAAGCGCAGCGCTGAAGTGCTTGAAGAAATTCCTCTTTTTATAAAAGGTCCTGTCAAAGATTTCACCGTACAGCAAGATCTTGAAAAAGGGGAGATCCATGTTTGGGGGCATTCTGTTAATGGATATTTCCGATATCGCATCTTCCCCAATAGGGTAGGTTTTTCGACGGTTGTTGAAAAATCCCCAACGCCAGAGTTTCAGCTGCCATATCCTGCTCAGGATGTTTTTGAGAAAGTTAAATTTAATGAAAGGCTTTCTCTGGGATCGCATAAGGCTCAAGATTGGAATTTAATACGTCGTCGAGCGGATTTGACTGAAATATTGCCCTTGTGGCATCGCTTGGGGCTGTTTTGTCCGAAATTTGATGCAAAGTGTGCAAAAGGGACACTAAGTTTGCTGGAGCGATGTTTCGAGGCTGTTGAGGCAGGGAAAAAACTGGAAATAGCTCCGGCATTAATGAATTTGTTTAAAGTGGGTTTTGTAGCAGGATTTTGTCCCAGTTTGGAAGATACCCAACATCAGGGATTCGATCTTTCGAAGTTCGATCTGAAGGATGAGGAAAGCCCATTAGTACTGCTGTCACAAGGATGTGAATTGATCCGTTCTTTATTTATTAGAGCTGAGAAGGAGTCGGTGAGGATTTTGCCTTGTTTGTCTCCAGAGTTTCATTGTGGGCGCATGTTAGGGGTAGAATGTGGATCATTTGGAATGATTGATTTTGAGTGGACGAAGAAAATGATTCGTCGCATGATTTTCAGGGCTAATTTGACGGGGGAGATCGCATTTCAATTTCAGAAAGAGGTCAGGAGTTATCGTGTGAGACGATGCAATGAACAGGATAGGGGTTTAAAGATGGGTGTAGGGGAGAAGGTGTCTGTGGAGGCAGGTCAGTTGTATTTATTCGATCAATTTGAAAGTTAGGAGTAATCATTATGGGAACAACATCAACACTATCGCTAGCATCCACATCTTCTATGTCTTCAGGTATGGCTTCAAGTGTCATACCTTTTGAAGTAGGTGGATTATATAAATCGATAGAGTGTCCGGTATCTGGAATTGCTTTATTGGATGCGGTTTCTATTGGGCCCTGTAAGCATCGTGTCTGTTTAGCTGTGGCAATCAAGAAGTTCGGAGAATTGAATAAAGAGGCATGTGAACGACCTGGCCCATGTCCAGTTTGTGGGAGGACAGTTACAACTTATTCAGCAGATGAGATACTAGGAGGAATGGTAAGGCTTTTATTAGCTTTGCGCAGATCACCAGAACGATTGATGACGTCAGTAGTTGCTGATAGAAGATTGGAAGTAGAACAAAAAGCAATGGCTTATCCCGGTCTCTATGGAGAATTTGTTTGTTCTGGAAACTGGAAAAAATGTCATCTTGATAGAGTTCCAGCCCGATCATTGCATTTCAGAAATCGACTCGTGGGATCATTAATAGAATCTTTTGAGGTTCATGGATACAGTGATAATTCAATAGCGATAATAGTAAAAACTAATAACGCATATGTTATGGTCAAATATTTTGCTTCAATTAAAATTGAATCCAAATATGTTGACCTGAAGACATATCGAGTTTGTTCCCGTGATAGTATCATAAGGTTTGTTGATATTATACATACAAATAACACAATGCCAACGCAACCCTTTGAGCTCCTAAAGTTGATTGTGATTACGGGTAGGGCCAATTGCTATGATAAATAAATTCAATTATTTAACCAAAAATGGGCTATTGGTTTAAGATCGTGCATGCGGCCATTGGTCGTCCAAAAGATAGCTTTAACGAAACTTATAATTCCCTCTGCGTCTCCCCGCCTCTGCGTCTCTGCGTTAAAATTGTTGTAATGGTTAACGCAGAGACGCAGAGACGGGGAGACGCAGAGGGGATTACAAGTCATTAAGGCTATCTTTTGCATGAAGTTAAATCAAAAGCCCAAAGGAAGAAAGGTCGAAGGTATCTAATTTCTTTAATATATTTTTTTGATTTTCTATTGTTTATTACTCATATTGCTTGAATGTTTATGTTTGTTGTTGTTAATATATACGTTTTTTAACTTAACATATGTGAGAAATAATTATGACAATGCCACAGATTACTACTGCTCTAAAGCCAGCAGTCGATCCGAGAGATTCATTAGATGCATTACTAGATCGATTATCATTCGAAATAAGATGCCCGGTCTATCGCACGTCTTTAGGAGAAAGCTGTGTATCTCTTGCGCCCTGCATGCATAAAGTCAGTAGAGAAGTGGCGAGAATAATGTTTGGAAGCACTTCACAGGAGATTCGTACAAGGCGCAAGGGGTGCCCTGTATGCAGAAGAGTTGTAATAATGTATTACAACGATCCTCAATTTCGCAATATTGCTAAGGATGTGTTTGCAGTTCATCAGAAATTTGTTGCATTGAAAAAAGTTGGAGTTAATCCCAGCATATCTGATGAGAGTAAAGAGGGGAAAGTAGAAGCAAAACGAAAAGAACCTGAAGATTCTGGAAGATTGTCAAGAGCTGGAACGTCGATCGCGTCGACAACGAATTAAAATGAAGAACCAGTCCCTGGTTTATTTCAAATTTTCATCGTTCCCACACCTGCGGTTATCGCTCGCAGGCTCGCGGAACCTTGGTGTGGGCTACAAAAAGAGAAAAAAAAGAACAAAAATGAGAAGAGTGTTAATGAAATGGGTTTCCTGCGCTTTGGCCTGTAGTGCTTCTGAGGAGAGATGTTTATCTCACTACTCTTCTTCTCTCTGCGATCTCTGTGGTAAAAATGCGTCCCCATCTGCGTCCACTCTAGGGGTCAAAATTTTCCGAGGCTTGCTCCCCTCGGCCGCACCAATAACCCCCTTGCCTTCCATTTCGTCAATCAGGCTGGCTGCTCTGGCATATCCCACCTTTAATTTTCTCTGTAGAAATGTCGTAGAGGCATTTCCTGTGCTCAAAACAACGTCTAAAGCCTGATCATAAAGCGAATCACCAGAGCTTCCTTGCTCAATCGTCTTTTCTTCTCCAAGGCGTCCCATATCGTCAAACGAGGCTATCACATAGTTGGGAGGGGCTTGATCGCAGATATGTTTAATAACGGCAGTGATATCGGCATCGCGAATGAAGGCGCCTTGGGCCCGCACAAGCGTGGATGTCCCTGGAGGTAAAAAGAGCATATCACCATTGCCGAGCAAAGACTCTGAGCCAATTTCATCTAAAATGATTTGGCTGTTGACTCGGCTGGCGACTTTAAATGAGATGCGGGTGGGGAAGTTGGCTTTAATCAGGCCTGTAATGACTTCTCGGGAGGGTCTTTGAGTTGCAAGAATCATATGGATACCTACAGCGCGCGCCATTTGTGCAATGCGTGCAATAGGAGTTTCAATATCATTGCTAGAGACCATCATCAGGTCAGCTAGTTCGTCGATGATCAGTACAATGTAGGGCATTTTTTCGGGGATATCTCGATCTAGCGAGTCTTCTAGTTCCTTATTGATCGTTCGCGTGTTGAACGATTGAATATTTCGGAGCCCCAATTGCTTTAAGATTTCGTATCGATTTTCCATTTCTTTGACAAGCCAATTCAAGGCGGCACAGGCTCCTTGAGGTTCTGTAATCACTGGAGCTAACATGTGGGGCAATTTTGTATAGGGAGTCAACTCCACTTTTTTGGGATCGACCATGATCAAGCGGATCTCGTCGGGCTTGGCATTCATTAATATTGCGATGACGATCGTGTTAATGCACACCGATTTACCGGAACCTGTAGCCCCGGCAATGATGCAGTGGGGCATTTTTGCCAGATCGCTCATCACATATTCACCGGTGACAGTTTTCCCCAATAAAACAGGGACAAACATTTTGGTAGGGGTCTGTTGATAGGCAAGGAGCATCTCTTTGAAACCCACTTCCTGAGGCTTTGCGTTGGGCACTTCAATGCCCACAGCGGCCTTACCTGGAATAGGAGCAATAATCCGGATCGATTTGGCTTCCATGTTGAGAGCGATATCATTTTCTAATGTTTTAATTTTTTGTACTTTTACTCCAATGGCAGGATGGACTTCAAACGATGTGATCGAAGGGCCGCAATTGATTTGTCCGACTTTTGCTTCGATGCCAAAGCTTGTCAACGTTTCTTCCAGCACTTCAGCTTGGCGTCGTAGGTCTTGTTTAAGCGAGGATTGATCGACTTTTTTTGTTGTCGTCAGCAAAGAAGGGGGCGGTAAAACGTAGCTTTTGAAATCCCCGTTATGGATTCTCTGAGCGGTTAGTGCAGATTGACGCTTTTTTTGCGATGTTGCTGGCAATGTAGCAGGAGGGGGGGGGGGAGATACCGCTTCATTTTCGTTTGTCATTGCAATCTCTTTAGAGAGCTCTTTAGAGAATAGCTTTGGCATAGGACGTCTTCGGTCTGTCTGAGCCTTTTGTGAAAGGGATGGGCGTTCTGTCATTGTTGTTTCAGGTTGGATAGCTAGTAGATCTTGCGATTGAGAAGTGGGTGTTGGGGTAGGATGAGGTTCTGATGAGCCTATATTTGGCATTTTTAGTTTCACGAAACGTGTTCCGTCAGCAGAAGTCTCTTTAGATTCTTCAGACGGGTGTTCAACATCAGTTTTAGGAGGTGCAGAAAAGAGATACTGAAGAAAAGAGATAAGGGCTCGCACGACTTGTGCAGGAGTCGTTTTCGTTAAAATCAATAAGCATGCTGAAATAGTTGTCACGCAGATGAGAGCGACCCCTGTGGCGTTAAAAATGCGTAGCATGTTTATGAGAGGCAAATCTTTGTAGAGATAATAGAAGAGGGCTCCCCCTAGATGAAAATGTGTTTTGAATTGATGAGGATAAAAAAGGGTACTTAGGACATAGCGTGCGGTGGTTGATGAGTCTTCAATGAGTGAGAGAAAAAGGCAAATGGAACCGGTCAAGGCGATCATCAGGCAACTTTTAATTAGGGGATGGTTGATGGGTTTGTGAAAAAGTTGTCGCCAGCCGATCCAAGTGATGTAAGAGCATAACAAATAGCTGCTTATTCCAAAGAGGGCGTGGAGGCCTTTTCCAATTCCATATCCGATTAAGCCGAGCCAGTTTTGGGTGTTGGAGTTGTATGCGAAGCTGAGTAAGCTGATGAAGATGGCGATAGAGATGCAAAGAACAATAAATCCACGAAGGGAGGAGCATATGTAGGCTTTGTTCGACTCGGCATTATTGACGTTGTTGTTTTCTCGTTTTTTCATATTGTCCCAAGTATAGAGATTTGTGCCGGCCCTCCGGGACGGGATGTGTTGATTGGCGGTTACCCAGGCTTCGCTTACCCCTCCGGGGAGCTTCAGCCTGGGCTATTACGTCAACAGCCCTCCGGGCAGTTTGCAACGTCTGTAACTTGCTGATCTGTAGCTGCCGGAGCGGTTCAACCAAAAAAAATGCTGCAGACAGCCCGGAGGGCCTGTTCACGCAATAGCCCAGGCTGAAGCTCCCCGGAGGGGTAAGCGAAGCCTGGGTAACCGCCAATCAACACATCCCGTCCCGGAGGGCCGGCACAAAAGCTTAACCGTCCCATTTCAATCCTTCAAGGTATAAAGGATGGTAAACACACCTATCGCTAAACAATACCATACAAAATAGATGAATTTATCCTTAGAAGTTACTGTTTTTAGCAACGAAATTCCAAAAAAGCCCATAACAAAGGAAGAAACAAAACCAATTGCATATTGCATGGGACTAACATGAGTGAAAAAGGATTCCGACTTGAACGTTGAGTCAAAAAGAGGCTTCATTTCAATCAACACCCCTCCCAAAACGGTAGGGATAGCCAACAAAAATGAAAAGACAACGGCATCATTCAAGTTCCATCCGAGTATCCTGCCCATTGATATTGTTGATCCGCTCCGGGAGATTCCTGGAAGGATTGCCATCGCTTGTGAAATGCCAATTAGGACAGAATCCCTCCAGCGATTATTTTGCAGCGTATTCTGATTAACCATCCGTCCCAATCGTATTCCTAAATAAAGAATTAAGGCTGTAAGAAGAAAAAAGTATCCCAGATATTCAATGTGGTTGAACATCGATTTTAAGGGTTTCAGGATAAATACCAATGGAAATAGCGGCAATGTAGCAATAGACAACTGCAACAACCGCTTTCTATCATGAAAAACAACCTGGTAAATCTGATGTCGAAAGCCGATAAGAAGAGCGGAAAGAGTTCCCAAATGGCAGATGAGGTCGAAGAATATGTAATGGCTGAGATGTTGGAATCCCAACAGCATCTGCATGAGATGTAAATGGCCTGAGGAGCTAACAGGGAGGAATTCTGTAAGCCCTTGGATGATGCCTAGTATAAAAGCTTCAAAAGATGTCATAGGTTGTATGAAAGGTGGGCGACCGACGGGATTCGAACCCGCGACACCTGGAACCACAATCCAGTGCTCTAACCAACTGAGCTACGATCGCCATAAGAGGGTGACGACATTTTGCAAAGAAACCGATTTTCCAGTCAACATGTAAAAGTGGGGTCTGGCTTGTGATTTGTAATTTGGGCAGGGACAGAGTTGTAATGTCAAGTGTGCCCAAATTGCAAATCGCATGCCTGAACCCAATTACACACAAGCGTGCACGAGTTTTGCTAATGTACGAATGGTGGGATTTTTGCTTCGGAAGCTATGATATAGTGTTGTTTTAGGCATATCCGCTTCCTTAGCTAGTTGGGTTTTGTTTACAGCTTGAAGATGAATTTGAATCACTTCAATTACCCCCTCAGAGTCTCCATTTTTCAAACATTCCCAAATTGCCCTCCCAATCCTTTCTTCATCAAGTAATGCTTCTGTTGGATCATACGCGTCAATACCCATCTCAGTTTTAATTGTACGGACGGTTTTTTTACATCGTATACTTTTGGCTGAGGGTCTTTGCCTTATGGATATCCTTTTCCTGTCCATTTTTATTGCCTCCCAATAACACTAAGATTTTCTTTTCTGGAATATGAGTGAAATAAATGCGTCTGCCATTTTTCCATTTCAGCTCCCAAACATTGTCGTCGTTGCAAACACACTTGAAGTCGCCAAAGTGGCCTTCATCCTGTATTTTTGATAGGCGATCGTCAATTTGAACTTTTGCCTTTTCTGTTTGTGCGTTAAACCAGTCCCGAAATTCAGGGACTCGATGTATAAAATGTGCATGTGTTTTCATATGAGTGTACAATATATTGAACTGTTCTGCAAGTTATTTTCTGTTTACAACTACTGTTAGGAAGGTTTTGGAAAATATATTATATATTGCATTTTTCAATGTAAATCGAAATTTAATTGCCCTCTCTGCGTCTCCCCGCCTCTGCGTTAATCATTATAACGAATTTAACGCAGAGACGCAGAGGGGATTATAAAGTCATTAGAGCTATATTTAATCCCCTTGGACGACCCCTTACCTTCTTTGCGACTTAGCGTCTTTGCGCCTTGCGTTGAATCTATTGCATCAGGTTAAGAAAGGCATTTTTACTCACCCGCAATTGTTGATATTAATATCGCATGATTGCTATTTTAGTGATTTTAATCTGTCTGAATTGATATGATCGCTTGTTGAATTGTGTTTATTACCAATAATCAACAAAAGCATTTTATACTTTATGTCTATTTCATCAACAAGCTCAGGCTCAGGGTCGACTCCGAGTTCAGGAGATGCAGTAGTGCCTGCTCTATACAAAATCCCTCAATCGAAATCGGTTCAAGATTTTGTCAACAACCTAAAGGCAACCTCACTTCCAATACCACCAATCGATTGTTCCGTAGTCGTAAACGATCAACGCCTTCCAACTTTGAATCCTACAGTAGATTCCTTCACACGCTCTTTTTTAGATAACCTGGAAGCATCGGGGTGTTTATTGGACTCAAAAGATTCTGCATTGTCTGTTGTAGGAAGTAGTACAATCTATGCAGATCATCCCTGGCGGTCTGTGGGCGATGTCGACTTTGCCATCACTGTGAAAATGCGGTCTGGTGTATTCAAAACACCTCTCCATTGCCTAAGTCGTGCTTTAATTGAGCCTTTCAAAGCGGAACTGCGGAAATCTAATATCAAGATTTTGGACCTCATGCTAGCTTCTTTAGCCTCTCAACCCCATCGCAGGTATAAATTAGATTCTCTATTCCATTGCATGAGCGATGCGATATTGTCGTACTGTATAATTCAATGGCAAGTCCCCAATCCAACAAATGATCCGGAGCAGTTCAAAAAGAATTTACAAATCCAAGGGCTCCATTATGCACTTTCTAATTCATCCATGAATCTTGAAACATATCGACACTTTTTAGAACAATTTGAATGCATTTTTCCAAAGAATGAGTTCGTTCGTAAAAACAGCGAAAGTCTTGCTCGAGGAGCCCGTTATAAATCTGAGGATGAGTTTTTGGAGCATTTTATTGGCAAATACTACATTGGATTTAAACGCATTATCGATTGGGATGAAAAAGATAGGGATCACAATATTATTAACTTGATGCTCAAGTTTGGTTTGTATAATTTTCGTCTGATCAATCATAAATATCTGTACTCACCTAAAGCAAAAGTGAGTACGAGTGCTCTAGAAGGTTCTTACATTGATCTCCACGGCGGTCATGTCCGTGTTATAATTGGATCAGATCCTGCAAAAGAATTTCAAGCACAGGAGATTGACAGGGTGTTTAAGGGCATCATTTATGATCCCATGAATAGAGGATTTGAAAACTTAAGTCTTCGTGGAGTTCACAATATTACGCATGGGGCCGTTATGCCCTATTATGACGAATTTTCGCAAGTAACATTATTGGCTGAAGTCTTCGAAAACCTTAACTTTATGTATAAGTTTATTTCATTTTGCACATCTCATTATTCTACTATGGTGGTATTCGAGCATGAGAGGAAGGCTTACTCCTCTTCTGATGTTGATGTCAATGGAGCCCCTGTTGCATGGTCCAGAGTGGGAAAAATGGCATACTGGATCAATTGGATCTATTTTCTAGAGTCATCTCCTTGTGAGATGGAAAAGCAAAAAAATGACATCCTTCAAGAAATGGCTGAGAAATGGGTTGAAAGTGGAGGGTTTCAAGGACTTGCCCGAGTTCTGACGAAGCATCCAGAAAAGTCTTCTGCAGCCCTTGCAGCAATACACGGGGAACTATTTTGTGCTTTACAAAGCAATATCGGGGTTGATTTCAGAGGATTTGAGGGGGTTGCTCCCCTGTATGGCACTCGGGATTGGAGTTTTTCAATTCTAGTTGAGGGCAAGGCATTTTTTATCAAAGTAAAACCGCAATCGATCGCACGCTTTGCTCTGGAGCATCTGAAGGTCTTAAAATGGCAAGAAGAGAATGATGTATCTCTTCTTTCTTCAGTGGGATTCTCACAGCTCTCTGCAGAGGAATGTATAGAAGCATGGTTGAAAATCTTAGCAAACCCTCCCAAGATAGCTGTTGAATTGCAAACTGCTCATGCTGCAGCATCGTTTGATTATTATCATGCAGAATTTTTACGGTTATTGAAAAGAGAGTTTTTGCATTGCGTATCAGCTCGAGTGCTCTCTCAACTTATTGATTCCCCTTATTTCATCGCACTTCAAGAACCGCTTCTACATACAGTTTGCAGCTTGTATCCTCACCGCAAGAAAGAGTGGGATGAATTGAGAACGCAATTGTTAATTCGAGAGCTTAATAATTCTCAAAGTGCTTCGATGACGGGTGGTTCTGTCGTCGTTCTTAGAAAGATCCTTGAACAGCCTCCTACGGCCATGTTGGTCAGGCAACTTGCAACACATCTGCCACGCACACTTGACATATTCCAATTTTATGCTGTGCCTGGTCTCCGTGAATATGTTAGATCGCTCTACCCTGCTTTTCCAGAGGAATGGAGAATATTGCGACGACTGATTTTGCCGTTTGAAATGGGTGGATATGCCGAATATGAAGGAATTGGCCCTGTTGCTACAACCATGGCTATATTATTGCAGGAAACAGATCCTAAAACGATATTTGAAAGGCTCCATCATCTCGTGAAGATGCTCGAGAATAGAGATGTGCTAGTAGCAGCGTTCTCGAATTCCCATTTTCGGGATGTTTTTATAGAAAGCCTTTTATCAATAATTCAAAGGCATATTTCCGATGACCCCCCTTCAACAGTAAATGTAATAAATCAATTGATTATCAACGCAGGCAAAATCTCAGGATGCTTTACTCCACAACTAACAGAATTTGCGAGGATTATCTCTTTACAACATCGTGTGAGGGATAAAACTCTTGAGGCAATGATTGAAAGGCAGTTGCATCATATTGGTTGCAACGATTGGAGTCTATTTGAAAAGGGAACTCGGGACGTTTTAAGTTATGTTGTGGGGGTTATTAAGACTTTTTCTGATCGTTTTGCCGATGGATCTGTCACAAAAGAAGACTTTTTACGTGTAGTAATTACCGGTTTACATATTGCCGCACATTCCTCCGATTTTCCGATACTTTATGATGACATACAAAGGCAGTTCGCAAGATTGTTCAATTTTGTAGATGTAAAAGTTGAAGATATGTTTCGATTTTCAGAATGTGAAGAGGCTGTACACCGTTTGTTTGTAAGGCAGAAGGAGTCAGATCGAAGTGGGGGGTATCGTTTCTACACGCTGGCTCAAGACATTTTATTTACCCGTCATCATAGTTTAGGGATATTCATCCTCAGATCACTCTGTGAAGGAAAAAGAAAAACTTCTTTGGAGCTAGAGCAGCTATTATTGGAGGGGCTCCGTTCACCGACACTTGATTCGGCTACTTTTTTATGGAGATTAGAAGCTTTAAAGGACTTCAACACGAATTTCAAGGAGATGTGGGACTCTCTTAAGACTGTTGTTCCAGATTCTCCAGGAACAAAAATCCCGGCGACAGCTATTGAATACGTGAATAAAAGGCAAGGGGAGCTTGAAAGAGAACACCTATGTACGCATGACTTTGAGGGGTCTTTTCAGAACTGGATGAAGACAGCAGACTCTCTTATGACATCAAAATCGGTTAATAATAAAGAGGCTATTAGAATGTTTCAAGAGGCAAAAGTATATCTTGAGCATTTGCAAAAAGAGAATGGAAAATGTCCTTCCGCTTTTTTGAATTCTATTTTGAATAAGGTGAAAGGGCTTCTGTCACATGTGTCAGAGGCAGATGTTAAACTGTGGAGCGAAGAGTTTGATCAGATTATCCGACTTCTCGCTGTTGAAGTTCCTGTCGGTTCTATTGAAACGTTAGTTGAATTTGAATCTTTGATCGCTGTAGCGGTGTCAAAAAGACTTCTAAGTAGTGAGGAGAGTAATGGGACTTACATGTCATTCGTTGCAAGATATCGCCAACTGAAGATACTGCTTCCCATAACTTTGGTGAAGTGGGAAATAGGCTTTCATCAAACATTATTGGCCTCTCCAACCTGTGGTTCAAAACCTGAAATATTCCGTACACTTTGCGCAGAGCTTAAGCACTGCGCTTCCGTTAATGATGAAGAGCTACATACTTTAGTGATACGAACGATCGAAGAGCAGATGAACCGTCTATCTCTTGCTGGCTGGAATGCTCTTTCCGAAACACAAATGCTCGATCTTGTCGCGTTACTTAAGGCTGTGTTTACTCTTTGGGGTGGGGGAAGGGAGAGGCGTGACAGAGAATTAGATGCGCTTATTGAGGTACTAATTAGCTCTCCGATTTGTTCTTGGCTAAGAAAGCGTGAATATGCGATTTGTGATGGGATAGTTCGCACAAATGGACCCTCCTTCGTGAAATTTGTTGCAGTCATCGTTAGGGATGATGTCCTAAATATTGAATTGGCCTTAGACTTTTTAAAAAATCTTGCTGAGAAACCGACTCCAGATGGAACCTACAGTGAACAAGTCTGTTTCATTGTGAACAAGTTTCAAGAGGATCAACCTAATTTTGGAAGAGCATTTCGTCTCGGGTTATCGTATTTCAGCAAACTCTTTTTCTTAGCAGGCAAATCAAAACAGGCTACTGCGAGCGGTCGTCTCATGGGGTATTGTGAAGGAGCTATTCCTGGTCTTTGCAGACTGCCCCCGGTTGATCAAAACGCTTTATGTCGAGATATCGTCAATTTGTTAGTGCCCCCGCATTCTAATGGATTGTTGTCACAGACTTGTGACTTTGTTGTCCGCTGGAATTCGAGTCATAAACCTCTTTCTTGTGAGCCAATATTAATAAAGATAAAGGAAATGGATGAAAAGGAGTTCCCAGAGTATTTTCCGTTATTGAAAAAGCTTATTTCGGCTTTAAGTTTAGCTCCTGAGAGTCGTGATTTGACCCTCGCTCTTGCTTTGATCAAAAAGATCATTGAACTCCCTCATACATTTGACAATTGGACTTTTTGCTTGAATGCATTTCAGGAGATTGCTAAGAGATTTTTCGCTTTCACTGATACCTCCAGAGCACATCTTGCAAAAATTGTAGAGATGAGACTGGCTGTGGACCCATTTCACCGGTCATTTGTAAGACATTTAGAATCTTTAAAGCTCGATTTGAAGCCAGATCCATCTTTGAAATCAAGCATTGTGCGTAAGTTCGAGCAGCTGATTGCACTCTACACTATTGTTGGAAATACGGTTGTTGGGCTTGAGCAGTTAGTGAAAATTGTAAATGACCCCGGAGTTGCTCCACAGATTAGTTACGAATTGTGTAACCGACTATTAAAAATGGATAAAGTTCCAACATCTGATGAGGCGTTATGGAACCGTCAGTATGCAGTCGGAAAACAGTTAGGTGTAGCGGTAATGAGCATTGCGAACGAAGTGTTTGCATGTGAAGTGTTCGCTTCACCAAAAGTACCCTTATCGTTTATGGAGCTTTCGACAATAGATATTGAACTGTTTGTGAAGTTTATTACACTAAGGCACAGACCGCAATTTATTACAGGTATAGCAGCCGGGGATATGGGACGTTATGAATCATTCAAGAAATATTTTTTTCAGGTTTTTGAAGATAAAAGATTTCTTCCTAACCAAGTGTTTGCTGTAAATACTTGTTGTAGAAGATTGCTCACCGGATCTGCAATACTGGTAGAGATGAAAGCCTATTGTGAGGGTGAGTTGAAAAAAGCAGGAAAGAGCCCTTCCCTTTGGCGAAAAGACTTTTTTGAAAGATTGAGGGTTAAAAAGAGTGGGGGTTTGATGGTTGATTTTATCAATAAAAAATTCCATCAAAGGAATACTGTCAATATTTTTCATTATAACAAGGCCTTCCAAGCATTGGTAGGAAATGAAAAATATTTTGTGGCCGACAATCCCGAAGAAAATTCTATGCGAAATGTAGAAAAAAGAAATATATATCTTTTGAAATTCCTCGGATCAGTGGCTCCCTGCGAAGATGACTTCACTACAGAAGCTTTAGAACAGGGGCCAGCAGAAGCTCTTCGCTTTTTAGAGTTTTATATGACATTAGGAAGCGGTTTTCTTCTAAAATCGTTTAAATCACCGGGAGATAAATTAAAAGTTCTTGGGGATATTATTGCTGTAGTATTTGATCTTAAAATGCATTTTATGAGTGCAATCGGTGACTATAAGGATCTTGAGCGTTATATGCTTGAATTAGAAGTAATCGTAAACAAATGGGCTGTAATTAATGAGAGTGAATTGGAAGGTCTATCGAAAAGTTTGAAGGGTAAGGATCTTTGGGAAGTATTTGCGGCACAAAAAGCCTTGTTGGACATGATGCTTGATCAGCCCGTTGGGGAACCGTTCCCAGCGGGCGCCTAGCCCTTGCAACGCATCTTGCACGGTCTCGTCTGCGCGTGGGACGGTTCTCGCCTGACAGCATAACGTTTTAACTGAATTGGGGTCT
>JABDBC010000039.1 GCA_013288825.1 Chlamydiota bacterium | reverse complement strand
TTAATGCAATAGATCAAAATGGTTTTTCGTTGAGAACCAGTTTCCCAAATCATCCTGTCATTGCAGAAGCCGACAGACTCCAAGCTACGTTAAGGTGATACAAAAGAGGGCAAAATTAAATTATGGGAACATGCCTTGTCATTTGTAAGAGTACATCATAGCTTCTGTCGCCGCATTCGCGGTTGTTTCGCCCGCAAAAACTGCGGATGCGACGACAGGAGAGTGGACGAAACAACCGCGAACGCGGTGACAGCATGTAGCCCCATGCGTCAGCGTGGGGTAGATTCAATCAACATATCGAGCCGCGAATGCGGCGACAGAAGCTATGATGTACCTGCTCTGAATTCCAGACATTACAAATCACAAGCCAGTCCCCAATCTTTGCAGATAATATTTGACACACATCCCCATTTAAACTAATTTCCAATTAATATGCTTTGAATCCCCGAATGAGGAAATAATTATGCATGCTGTTTGGAAAGGCTCCTTAAGCTTTGGATTAGTCAACATCCCCGTAAACATGTACACCGCCAGCCACGACAAAGAAATCTCCTTCGTAATGTTGCACAAAAAAGACAACTCCGAAATACGCTACGCCCGAATATGCAAAGCCGAAGGAAAAGAGGTCCCCTGGAGCGAAATCGTCAAAGGTTATGAATACGAAAAAGGAAACTACGTCGTTCTACAAGATGAAGACTTTGAAAAAGTAAATCTGAAAAAAACAAAGACCATAGAAATCGTCAATTTCATCGAAGAGGATGAAGTCGACTCGATGTACTATGTCAAACCCTACTTTTTGGAACCTGGTAAAAATTCAGAAAGCGCCTACGCCCTACTCAGAGAAGCTTTGAAGAAATCGAAAAAGGTCGGATTGGGCAAATATGTTATCCGAAATCGGGAACATATCGCTGTGATCAAAACTCATGAAAATATGATCATTCTTAACGAATTGCGCTATCAGAATGAATTAGTTCTCCCCAAAGATCTCAATCTTCCAGCAATTGGTAAAACAAGTGGTAAAGAGATCGATATGGCAATGCAATTGATCGATCAACTGACCGTTCCATTTAATCCAAGAGAGTACAAAGACACCTTTACCGAAGAAATCAAAGACTTGATCAAACAAAAGACAAAGGGACGCCCTGTACATCCCAAAACAGAGGCTCCTAAATCGACAAAAGTTCACGATATCATGTCGCTGCTGCAAGCAAGCTTGAAAAACAAGAAAAAGACTCCCACCCGCAGACGGAGCTCTAAAACGGCCTAAAATATATGGAATTCCAACAACCCCGTTAAAAAGATGTAGCGCCCCTCCGGGGCGCAATGTGTGTGTGGAGCTAACCCAGGCTTTGCTTACCCCTCCGGGGCAGCGCTCAGCCTGGGCTAAATTGTAACAGCCCTCCGGGCCGTATGCAAAGTCTGTTGATGCATTGACATTTCCTGGTTGTGTCAACAACAGACGTTGTAACAGCCCTCCGGGCCATATGCAAAGTCTGTTGATGCACTGACATTTCGTGGTTGTGCCAACAACAGACGTTGCAACAGCCCTCCGGGCCGTATGCAAAGTCTATTGATGCATTGACATTTCCTGGTTGTGCCAACAACAGACGTTGTAACAGCCCTCCGGGCCGTATGCAAAGTCTGTTGATGCATTGACATTTCCTGGTTGTGTCAACAACAGACGTTGTAACAGCCCTCCGGGCCATATGCAAAGTCTGTTGATGCACTAACATTTCGTGGTTGTGCCAACAACAGACGTTGCAAAGGCCCGGAGGGCTGTTACAATTTAGCCCAGGCTGAGCGCTGCCCCGGAGGGGTAAGCGAAGCCTGGGTTAGCTCACACACACATTGCGTCCCGGAGGGGCGCTACATCATCGAGGGATAAAAGGTAACTGCTATGGGACTCAAAACTTATCTTTCCAAAAGAAACCTCAAGCATACCCATGAACCTGCAAGTACTCGTAAACCCCAACCTTCAAATTCTTTGCGTTTTTGTGTGCAAAAACATGCGGCACGACGTCTGCACTATGACTTCCGTTTAGAATGTCGTGGAGTCCTATTGAGCTGGGCCGTTCCCAAAGGTCCCTCATTAAATCCCAATGACAAGCGTTTAGCCATCCATGTTGAAGATCACCCTTTGGACTATCAGTATTTCGAAGGAGTTATCCCCAGGGGAAATTATGGTGCAGGCACAGTTGAAATCTGGGATAGTGGCGTCTTCACCGTTGTTGGAACCAATTCTCGAGAAGAAGCAGAAAAAATACTGACTCAGGGATTGCACAAAGGGCATTTTGCGATCATTCTTCAAGGTGAAAAGTTAAGAGGTGAGTTTGTTTTTCAAAAATTGAAGAAGGACCCTGACGATACCGCCTGGCTATTAATAAAAAAGAAGGACGACTTCGCAAGCACTAAACAAAAAGATTACCTTGAGGACCCTTCTCCTGTAAAAAAGCCAACTAGAAAAACAAAAATGCCCGATTTTATACCACCCATGCTTGCTACACTGGTTGAGAAGCCGTTCAATAGTGAAGACTGGCTCTTTGAAATCAAGTGGGATGGTTTTCGTGCATTAGCTTTTATTGACCATGGCGATGTTAAACTTAAATCGCGTTCCAATCATCTGTTGAACAGCAATTTTCCTGCAATTATTGACCAGTTGAAAAAAATAGACAGCTCAACGATTTTTGATGGTGAAGTCGTTGTCTTAGATGAAAAGGGAAAATCTCACTTTCAACTGATCCAAAACTATCAGAAAGATCGTCAAGGGCATCTATTCTACTATGTTTTCGATCTTTTGTATAAAGATGGAAAAGATTTAAGAGAGCTTCCACTCATCGAGCGAAAAGAGATTTTGAAAAAATATTTAAAAGACCTTTCGCTTCCCTCAATTCGGTATAGTGATCACGTTGTTGAGAATGGAGAAGGTTTTTTTAAGGAAGCTGCTAAACAACAGCTAGAAGGGATTGTAGGAAAACAAATTGTTAGCTCCTATCAATCTAAACGCAGCAGAGATTGGGTCAAGATAAAGACTGCCCTAAGACAAGAATTTGTGATTGGAGGCTTCACAGCACCGCGGGGATCGCGTAAAAAATTTGGAGCTTTGCTTGTAGGCTATTATGACGATAATCATAAATTGCATTATGCTGGGCACGTTGGTGGTGGCTTCGACGCTGCGCTGCTAGAACAAGTGCATGAGCAATTAAAAAAATTGGTTCAGTCGAAATCCCCATTTACAAAAGAGCCACAGGTCAACGAAAGTGTGACATGGGTAAAGCCGCGATTGGTGTGTGAAGTCTCGTTTGCAGAATGGACAAATGATAAAGTGCTTCGACAACCTATCTTCCAAGGTTTGAGAGAGGATAAAAACCCATTAGAGGTCAAAAAGGAAATGCCTGTAAAACCATCTTCAGATAATTCTTCTAAAAAATCAAAGACGAAAAAAACTCAAGAGTTGTCATTGACGAATTTAGACAAAATCTATTGGCCTGAAGAGAAATACACAAAAGGGGATCTGATCGCGTATTACGAAAAGATTGCACCGTTCATTCTCCCGTATTTGAAAGATCGGCCTATTATGCTGCATCGCTATCCCAATGGCATTGAGGGGAAAGACTTTTATCAAAAGGATATCGATTCTGCGCATCCGAAATGGATAAAAACCTTTCCAGTGCAGCATGAAGGCAAGATTATTAATTATCTTTTAATTTCTGATTTGAAAAGCTTGCTTTATGCCATAAATTTAGGAAGCATCGATGTACACCCCTTTATGTCGCGATGTAAGAAATTAGATAACCCTGATTACTGTGTGATCGATTTAGATCCGCGTGAAGTGCCCTTCAAACAGGTGATTGAAACTGCATTGGCCACACACGAGTTTCTGGAACAAATTGATGTGCCACACTATTGCAAGACATCTGGAGGCAAGGGATTACATCTGTTGATCCCTTTGCATGGAAAATATAGTTTTGAGCAGTCGCGGCAATTTGCTGAAATTATTGCACATCATGTGCACGAGCAGCTGCCGGGGATTACTTCGTTGGAAAGAGATCCAAAGAAAAGGGAGAAACGGATTTATCTGGATTGTCTGCAAAACAGGTTTGGGCAAACGATAGTGGCGCCATATGCCGTTCGACCGAGACCGCATGCGTTGGCATCGACGCCATTGAGTTGGGATGAGGTTGATAAAAATTTAGACCCAGCAGTATTCAACATGAAGACAGTTCCGGGCCGGTTGAAGGCGATAGGGGACATTTTTACACCGGTGTTGGGCAAGGAGATTAATCTTGAAAAAGTTCTTTCATGTCTTAGTCTTGATAAGTGACAGTTTGTGCAATTTTTTACCACAGAGATCACAGAGAAAGGTAGAGAGAAAAGAGGAGGGGGAGCATTTTCAGGCCAACGGCCTGAAAATCTTTTCTCCCTTCTCTCTCTGCGATCTCTGTGGTAAAATAAAATCGCTCAAGAGGTCGTAGCAGCCATTTTTTGGAGGATTTCGAGAGATTTTAAAGAACCACGCTGATTTAACATCGCTTCCATTGTCAAATAATCCTCCCTCGGAAGGCGCGTCTTCATCAATGCCTCATGTTCTCTTTCAGTAAAATTCGTCGCTCCTGATAACAATCTGATCATCGCAATTTGTTGAATGAGCTCTGGATCTGTTAAATCAGGTTCCTCTACATGAGTTTCATCCAGGATAAGTCCTACAGGCTTTTTCGGATCGATGTGACTCCAGGTATCAATAGAATATACGGCACAATGGCTGGAATTCCGATGACCATATGACTCGTGCCTAAAGGCAGAGTAGTAGTCATTTTTTCCTATTAAACAAAGCCGATATCGCTTTGCAAGAGGGGTTTTTACAATAAGCAATTTTGCAAATGGCATCTGATGAAGCGATGGCAATTCCTTCATTAAATGCATCACTTCTTCTGTCATGTAAAGGCCTGGAACAAGTGCAGGCTTCTCCGTAGATGCTTTTATCATGGGATAGATCGCACCTTTCTCAAAATCTTCAGGTTCATCATTCACTAACATTGGCAATTTCGGCTTGGTGTAAGGAATAGGAGCTGCTTTTGTTTTTGGCTTTGCCGTGATTTGTTGAGCCAGTTCATGCTGTTGCTGCAGCTGCCTTTGCTCCTGCTGAACTTGGGTATCCACCAATGTAGAGGAAGTTCCAAAATCGTTGCTGTCAACCTCAAGAGGAAGGCTTTTTTGGAGCTCAGAGTGAGTTTTATTGAACTTTTCGTATGACGCTTCTAGTTCAGTGAAAATCCCATCAACCTCTTTCATCGCACTTTCTATCATTCCTATGTAGCCGTGATCAATCCAAGGTCTGCCTGCATTCTTTTTTTCATCAGCTAACTGTTTATATATCACTTTTAAACGTGCTATTTCCCCATCATAAATTTTATTAAGTTGTGACAGCGTTGGCTCTTTTTCAGAGGGCTGCAATGCCTTCATGAAATCGACTTTCTTTTCATGAATCATCATGCTGCGAGAAATCCTAAATATAAATGCATCGGCCTTGATTGCTGTCATCCGCTGTAGACTTAACCGACTAGTATCTTCTACAACAGGTATGTTCCAATCATGGCGATTTGCAAATCTGATCTTACGCATTCCCGAAAAAGCGATCCCACGAATATCTTGAACAGCTGTTTTGTAGTTCAGCATCGCTTGACCTTCGAGAGTCTTTTTCTTAAAGTCATTGATGATATGTTTCAGTTCAATTTCTTCGCCCTTCTTGAGTTGCTCCTCTTTGATCCTTTCCGCAACAGAAGCCAGGATGCAAGGGGCTATTCTCTGGATCGGCCCCACATCGCGAGCACGATAGGCGGCTTGTGAAGACTCTGATAGTATCGTTGTAGCACCTGTAAGCAAAAGAATTTCGCATGGAGGTAGTTTCAAGTCGACGCCACGGGTATCCGCAGGATCATAGTAGAACACTGCCGTTGAGCTATCATATTTAGAAGAATCATAAGGAATTGGTTCTGAATCCTTTGGCAGCCACATATGCTGGGTTCTTTTCTCTGGATGGATGAAAATGAACTGTCTGTTTCGAATTGCAGAGCTTTCATTGTCTACTTTTCTGAGCTGTGCCACAATCTGCAGAGTGTCCATATCTTTTGGCGAAACCCCTTGATTGATGATCGCTTTAAGATTTGGTTTCTTCAAGCCTTCTCGCATCGATTCGATCAAACGATCGTCATCAAAAATTTTGACCGCTTGTTCTCCTAACATTATCCTGAAGACAGTTTCCATTTCCACAGCTCGCGCGCTTTTTGCATCATAATTAGCTGTTAAGCTTGCAGGAAGACATGAGGGATTCATTGTACCTGACAGGATTGTGCAAGGGCGTTTTCGGATAACGTCATGAACATTTAAAGTGATGTGCTCTTTCGGAATTTCCAAGTAGCCTGCTTCAATGACAAATTCGTTGAGAATATACAAGCGATGATCGATAGCTTCAGGAGTTCTGAGATAGTCTGCAGCCTTTAATCCCATCTTGCTAGCTTCTTTTAAGATAGCCTGATATCTTTCTGGATTTAGTGAAGGAAGTCTGGTGAGACATTGAGCCAAAAACAGATTGGAAGGCCCATAGACGACGTACTGCAACATATGGTTGAGAATGAGCTCACACTCTTCTCCGAATTGTGTATGGGGCCTTTCTGTTTTTTGATGACAAGGAACAACCACACAGCCATTTGTATTGCTTAGTTTCAAGTCGATTCCGAGATTGAGTTTTAGAATGCTTGGAAGTGTCTGGGTAAGGATGTATTCAACAGGAGCTAGAATTTCTTCAATATTTGCTGCATCGGATCTAGAAAAGATTTGATGGTGCATTATTTTTTGAAGTGCATTGAGGGCAGCAGTGCGTGCGGACACTGACATCGAGGCATGCTTGTTATTCAAAAGGGCATTTCGGAACTGTTTCAGACATTCTTCTTCAGCAAGAGGCAATTTGAAGCTACGGCTCGAAGGATCTTGAAAAAGAGCCGTCATGATCATATTTCCCGCATTTCGTATATGAATATCGGGCTTGCGCATATTCTCGGGTAGAGCGAGGTTGACTTGTTTTCGAGCGCTGAAGATGTCATCCCCTTCATCAGCGATAAAGTGGACCTTGAAGCCAAGCTTTTCTGTATCACCGTCGTATATTGATTTAATGCGGCGCAACCAGAGATCTTGATCAGCAAAGTGTTTTAATTGCTGCGATACTTTGAGGAATTCTTCAGAAGTGGAATCTCCGGCTAGAATAAAGCGGTCCATTTTTTCCGAGAGACTTGCAAGCTTGTCTGCGATAAGTGTGAGCTTGTTTTCTAGAGCCGCTAGTCTTGTCACAGTCGTGAGGATATATCCCTGTTTTGCCTTGGCTGTTAAAATGAGGTTGTACTGCTCGGCTAAACAAGCAGGGGAGTCGGGGTTGTTGATATCAAAGTTGAATTTAAATGAAGCATGTTCAAAGAGCTCTCTAGAATATTCGTCGAGCGTTTCCAAGTTCATTTGAAGAAGTTCTTCAGTGACGATACCCACCACAAGAGTATTTTGTTGTGAGAAAAGTTCGAGCAGCAGTGGCATGATTGTCGTTGTTTTGCCCAATCCCATGCGCAGTTGTGCAAGCATTTGAGGTTCCTTCATTATTTGTTCGATAAGCTTTAGTTGCTCTTCTCTCAAAATAATTTTGGCGCGGTATTCAGCCACGAGATATTTGCGACAGATTAATGGTGTTTTCAAAGAACCATCTTTTTCGAGATAACGTTTTTGATTTATCGCCGCCTCAATGATTTTATAGATTTTATTGGCACAGTTATCATACTCAAGCTGATATCCTCTTCGAACTTCGCCTGTGGTTTTATAAATCTGTTTCTGGGTTTTCTCAAGCTCTAAAAGCTCTTTCTGGGCTTTCTGAAGCTGCTGATGCTCGGTTGAAAGAATCAAGAATTGGGTCAATTGATCCACTTGCACAGGGCAATCTTCAAATGCCCCTCTTTTTAATTGCCCTCGTTGGTACAGATTGAGCATCGATCGCATGATGGCCCCATCGCCATGAATGTCTCGTTTTTTTGACATCTGATTAAGGACATGAGGAGCATCTTTGCTTGCAGCCCACTTTAATAATACTTCTTGAATTTCTTTTGTTTGTTTTTCAAGTACTTTCGAGCGGGCTTCGATCTGAGTGGATAGTGCTTGAGTATTCCTTCCTGTTATAGTTTTTGCCACTTCAAATTCCTTTTTCATTTTCTCTTCAGCAATATCAATTCCATCAACAAGTTGGGCATTTTCATGAGCCTCCATAGCACTCATAGGATCTTTTTTTGGAGCTTCCTTGTCTTTGGCCTCGGCTTCTTTCGATTCCTTTTCGGATTTAGGCGCAAACATAGCGCGTAATTCTCTTGCATCGCTCTGGAGCCGTTCTTGCTGACGCTGTACATCTTGTGATTTGAATAATGCCAAGGGAGCAAATTCACCAATGGAAGGAAGGATAATGTTAGGAGAAAGTAATGGTGACCTTGAATCAGAACTCTTTAATTTCGACTCTCCAGCCCTATCACTATCAATTTTAATGCGCGTCTCATTTTCTTTTATTCTCAGAACCATTTGACGCAAACGACTAGCTTCAAAGTCGCTTGCAGATTTTCGAGGCTTTTCTGTGTGTATTTTTGAGGCCTTGACTTTCTGCTCAGCAGTTTCAAGAGCGATCCTTTGACCATCTGTAATGGCACTGGCCATCTTTTTTAAGACCTTTAGCTGTTTGATGTCATAATCAGAGCGTATGAGCACTGCAAGTTTACGCATAACGAAATACTTCTTTATACAAGAAAGATGTTCGCGAGAAAAATCATCAGGCAATGTCTCATCAGGAAGAGATTTTTTTATCTTGTATAACTTTTTCAGCAATTCGACATCGTTCCACGGGGTCATTGGAATTGCTTCCTTCAATTTGCTATCCAATAATTTGATATCCTCACTCTTAACTGTATTAATGGATGGATTTTGGACGGCTGCAGCTAGTGCCAAAAGATAATTTCTGGCCGATTCCACGGCGGCTTTCAATTCTTCAGAAATTTCTTTAGGAGCATCGATTGATTGAAATCTAGCGACTAACAAGTTCTGAAGCTGCTCAGGACTGATTCTTTCCTCTTCTATTTGTTTACAATAACCCCAGAAATTGCTCAAAATATTGCCGACTTTAAGCTCGACAACATCTCTAATATGTTCAGAGGGGATTTTTTCAGGATCATCCATCAAAGCAATTACATAAGGACCAAATGTTTGCGGAGAGTTCATTGATACAACGTCAGTTGCCAATGGCTGTGGCACGCGCTCCACTCCGATCCCTTTGTAGGAACTGCGTGGAAGGAATTCGTGAGATTCCGTGCGTATTCTTATCAGCTCCAGCATTTCTGAATCGGTGAGTTCTAATTCCTTTTCGATTAACATTTTTGGATTGGTCTTTCCCACTTCCTTCATTTTTGCTTGATACAACTCATATAATGAGTTGATCTGCGCAGAGCGCTCGAGAACTTCTTGAACCTCTTCTGGATTATATTCAAGCTCGGTCGTTTGTTCTTGAAGAATTCTGGAAAGAGCCAGCTCAGCCTTTAGCTGGAAGGCGATTTGCCGCATTGTCTTTCGCGGTTGCTCACGCAGATGATCTATAATTCTTTTCAATTGTGCGCGATCTTCTCCATTAACAAGGCGAGTGTGCACCGCCCGTTCCAAATAATGGTGGGCCCGATCGGCATCCCCTTTTCCAGAAAAGAGATAAGCCAAATAGAAAAACCCCGCTGTAGATGAGAGGGGACGCCCATCTTTGCCAATAGAAACATGCAGCAGCGACCCGTGAGCATTCTCGGACGACTTATCGAATTCTAGCTTGGATTTGGTGCCAATCTGCTTTGAGGGCTCATTGGAGAACAAATAAGGCCAAATGACGAAAGATGTGTCTGATCCATTTTGCAATGTCATCATACACTCCGCTCTGAATGGTTCCAGGAGATCTGCAAAGTCTTTTATTGTTTTTGAAGTTGAAGAACTTGCTAGGTTTGGGACCCAGTACATCCCTTTATATTTTCCTTCTTGGATCTGCCATTTGCCATTTGTGCATCTACGTAGGATCAATCTTTGGTTGATCAATCTAATTTCAGTGGGCTTGCGAGAAGACGTATCTCGCAAAACCAATATTTCCTCAGGTTTTACAAACGGAAACCACTTTGTGTAGCGACCAATTGAATCTTGACAGATTTTTACAACTTCTCTGTCAGGATCTTGTGAAGCCTGACTAATTTCAGTCACTTGCAACGAACGATTGAGTTTAACTTTAAAGATATCCTCTGAAATCATATCAAAGGGGGATTTTGTAATAAGAAGCGCCTCTCGGCCTCCTGTCAGTTGCTTCCAAACTCCATGCATTTTCAGGAGCTTGCTTGCATTGATATGATCTTTTTTCTGCACGAGATTAAGTCTGTACCATCCTGTGGGAACCCCTCCATGCAATGGAGGCTGAATAAATCGATCTATGGTGAGGTCTTTTGTCTTTTTGTTATAGAACAATCGAAACCGTTGCCCATTCTCCAGCTTAACGTTAAATATGATGGACAAAGGATCGGCGCCAGCAACACAATTTCCCTTTAATGATACTTCGCCAAAGACCTTTTTATATTTTGCATTTCTCATGATCTCTTGAGGGATTTTGATCAAGGGTCCGACAGCGCGATCCTCATCACTAAGCTTAACTAGTCCTAATGAAAGGTTTATGGAGGAGCCTCCAGAAGCATACGTTAATGACTGTTCCCCTGCAGAAACCCAATTGCCTCCTGTAAAATCTTGTCCTGTAGATTTTTTGTACAAGCTATTCAAGACTTCATTCATTTTATCGGTGGGAAGAGCTACTTTGAGATACGGAATTGCGATATATTCGATCCAATCCAGACATTTTTTTTGCATGAAAGCAAAGGAGGTCTCTCCTGAATTTCGAACTATGGAGTATTGGTACAGCATGGTCCCAAGTTGATCTGAGGGCAAATCTGACAATGCTTCGAAATTCTGATAGTGATTATAAAACCAATCCAAAGAAAAACTGGCGATATGTGATTGATCATCGGAATGACTTAAGGAAAGGCGCCCCAAAATCTCGTGGCCTGGTTTTCTTTGAGTTTTTGTAAACTGATATGTAGAGGTATAGCAAGGCATCTCTTCAACCATGCGCTGGAGGAGCTCTTCATTTGATGGTTTGGAAGATTCTCGTTTCTTTTCGGATTCATCTACAACGACACCTAAACTTAAGGGAGAAGATCGTGGTGTTGTGTCTCGCTCTTTGCTTTCTTTTTCCTCCGTTTCCTTTTTCTCTTTTTTTTCTATTGCAGGTATAGAAACAGCCTCGGCCAATATCATTTTTGCATATTCACGCATATGGTGGCCAATATGCATCATAAAAGCTGCTGTACGAATATTCCCTACAGATAGTGCGTGGTTGATGATGGCGTGCATTCTCTCAATCCGTTCAACAAAAAATTGGGGTGTCATGCTCAATCTTCCGCCTTGCCCAGATACTGGCATTGTCATATTTAAACGAAGACTGAGATTGTTAAATCTAAAAAAAGCCATTTCGAGGACGCCTTGATTCTCGGGAACTTCTAACAAGTCGGGGCGTTGACAAATTAAATCTAATGCCTCTAAAGGTGAAATATGATTGTAATGGGTAGTATCAGACAGCTCAACGACTTGCTCTAAAGTGTCATCATCGAAAAAGCTTCGTGCTTTTTTCAAATCTTCTTGATATTGCTTCATGGCATGTTCGTGCAGCGTCTTTCGAGTAGCCAATTCAATATTTTCATCTTTACTTAACTCTGGTGGAGGTCTCTCTATATGAGTAGTTCCTTGCACCATAAGCGTAGAAAGCAAATAATGATCTGTCGGGGGACGGGCTTCTATCGATCTTGAGAGGGATGCAAAGGCCGTTTCGGTTAGGAATGAATAAGGAAACCAGCGATCTCGTAAATTAAAATGATATTGTAGGTTTTTATTAACTATATTATTCTGGGCAACTGTATAGGCAATGAGATCTGGCGAAATTTCTCCCATAGCATGATCTTGAAACCCCCTTGGTTTTATTCTCGAAATGTAACTCTTTGTCGCGATTCTTATAGATCCCGGAGCAGGAGGATTATCTCTAGAAAAAAATTCCCAACGGATATCGTCATTCAAGTTGGGGAGATAAATCAGACCCCTTTTTGCCAGTCGATCATTAGGCTCAGAAGCAGGTAGAATCGTTATTTGTTGAAATTCATCATTGGAATCGACGCCAAATTCAAGGCGACCCATCCTTTGAATAATCTGATCGACATCGTCATTCTGTTCACGAAAAAATAGTTGATAGGCATCTCGAGTGGATTTGGATCGCTTCTTGACCTCCTTCGCTTTATCCTTTCTCCAAGAAGTATAGGCCTTATAATCTTGCAATCTTGTGTCATGACGAGTTAAGTCCTGGGCACCAGATAATGAGTCTTGCAGTATCAAATTATGACGTCGTAGATCGATGATACAACTTGGCAAAATAGCTCTAGGTTCCCCGTTGGGAAGAGTTCTTGGATCTTGGGTGCGCCTGATTTGAGTATAGTAGGTTTTATTTAATCGCCAATACTCAAGTTGATCTTGTTCTGCTTCATCGGCAGCATTCAGTGTTGCATGCGTAATTCTATAGGGTTGACCTCCATAGGCGACACGAATTGTATTTAAGCGGTACTGATAAAATTCATCTGGAACATGAGGTGTCAAAACGGAATAGTCTTGAGCTCTTTCGAGATATAGAGTTTTCCCTTTGGGTTCATTATGGAGATAATCAATAACTTTATACAGTTTTGCATCCAGGTGTGGATCCACATTCGGAAGGAACTTTTCCCAATAACTATACTGCCTCACAATTTCGTACTCAGGCATCACATTCTTATAAGAGAGATATAAGGCTTTTTCATAAGGCACTGAGAGTTTACATGCCAAATCGGCAAGAGCTTTCATGGTAGGATGGTGATGTGGATTTATTCCGTGTGGTCGATATCGATTATTATCTAATTCTACAAAAGGTTGCTGGTACTTGTTTAATATCTTCCTAGCCTCTTCCCGTTCTTTTTCTTCTGTAATTGCATCGACGCGCTTAGACAGTTCTTCCTCAGCATCTTCTTTTAAAAGGCATAAGATTTTGTGCAAAATAGCTCGACCATTGAATAGAGAAACCCTCTCTTCTGCCCAGAGGAATTTTTGCTGCTGCAGGTGTTTTGCCTCCCATAGGCATTTTGTGGCATGAGTAATCTGTTCGCTCCATTCGTCAAGTTGTTCAATTGGGACCTTATTCCAAAAACAGTCTCTAGAAGGTCTTGGCAGCGGCACAGGAAGCTTTTCTAAAATTTTGCCAGCCAAATAATTGGCCTGCGCCCAGTCTTTGCTTTTGGCAAGCCCTTCTAACACTGTGACGAGCTCAGTCATGAGCCTTTTGGCTGCAAGGGCACTTTCCGGAGTATTTTCATTGCAGGCTTTTTCCAATTTTTCCAGAGATGCGGCACACTTGTAGGATTCCATAGGATTCAATTTAATCGTGGAACCCTCATCAACCGCAGAACCGCCAGTTGCTAATGTGACCCCAAAAGATTGTGAAGCAGATTTATCAAAATCGAGTTTTGCTGCAGCAGTCTCTTTGATGGATTTTTGGGCCTCATATTGCTGTATTAACTTAACGACAGCAGTCATTTTTGAGTTAATTTTTGCAAAATCTTCATCTTGCTCCACCAACAAATCAAAGCCGCTATCATTACCAAAAGCCTTATTGACCACTCGTGTAAACTTTTTCATTTCCTTTTTTATCTGTTGGAAAAATAGCTCCTTTTCTTTTTCCTTCATCGTCTCGCTTTTCTTGAGGAACGTTTCCATATGGCTGGAGATGAGATCCATCGCCACCAGAACTTTTTCTTTTGATGGGACTTGAGGAAAGCGATGGCGTATCCAATGGCTGAGGACATTCCAATGATCCCGTTTTGGATAGCGTTTAAGCGTCCTAGCATCATTGGGACTAAGTTCGCTGCTTACCTTTGTGTCAAAGTCATATTTCCCTGATATTTCTGTCCCCTCTTTTTCATCAGGGAAATCGATCTCTAAGGATCCGCCGCAATGGGCAATCAGATCACTCAGAAGTTCATGAGGTGGCATTTCTGGATGTTTTTCAACATCATCAGGCGACTCTGGATTTTGTTCAAACGCTCTTGGCAAATTGACCAATCCTTGCAATTTGACTTTTGGGGTTGACAACGGCTTTGTTTGGCCCCATGAGGATGTTAGAAGCTTTGTGAGTTTCTCAAGATCGACGTCATGTGGAAAAGTGTAATAGACGCGTGATGGATTCCTGTTTTCTTCAGCTTCTGGATCACTCGTCAACTTTTCAAGGCAAAGTCTATTTTGTTCATTGCGATAAAAGGAGAGGAGCATTGGATAATATGTCCCTTCGCGGTAGTATCCAGAAGGCACTGTCATTAGGAGTGGGTCTTCGGTCTTCTGTTTACCCATCGACTCTAGAATTTCTTGTGCGCATTGCCGTGCAATAGGCGAGAGGGGCCGACCATCCCGCAATGACTCTTCGACGATGGTGCCATATCTTAGACATCTTTTTGTTTGGTTTAATAGTTCTAATTCTTTTGGAGATTGCCCCTCTTTTCTTCCAAGCAGGTCGACACATTCTTTGAGGGCCGCTAACGTGCCTGTGAGACTGCTGTTGTGTGTAGATCGTTCCCAATCAGAGACTTTCGCTTGCAACGCCTTGTTTTCAAGGACTTTTGCTTCTCGACACGTTTGATATAGAGCTATTAATGGAGCAATAACTAGGGCCCATAATAGATTGATTCCGGGGATATAGATGGGCCATTTGACCAAAAGTTTGCAAAAAAGCCCTGTGAAACCGATTAATTCGGGGGGTTTTGGAGGTTTAATATCGCGCATAGGAAAGAGAACGACAGAGATCGGATCAGGGCTGGTTCCGACAAGACTTACTTTTAAAAGGGTTTTGTCGGTGTTATTGTTATAAGAGACCGATTCTCCGGTTCTGTGAATTGTGATTGATAGGAGGGGTTCTGTAGATGCTGTAAGAGACTTCTCTTGGTTTTGTAAAGCATGATGAACGACTTGCTTGATGAGAACCTGATCTTCGATTTGATCAGGATTTCGAACAATAAGCCGTTGTTTAATCGGTTTTATTACAGCAAGGAAGCTTGTAGAAACATTATTTGTCATAAATCTCATAATTTTAATTTATTAATACTAGATAATAAACTATATAAGATTAAATTAACAGGAAAATTCTTAAAAACATTGAAAACGAAGGGGACAGGAGAAATAAGCAGATAATTGCAGAATCGCCGTTAAGGCCCGAAGGGCAGGCATTTCACAGCCCAGGTCGGAGCGAAGCGGAGGCCTGGGTTAGTTATGGTATACATGGAGTCCTGAAAGGACGACATTTTAGTCGTGTAAGCGCCTAGCCTGTGCTTATCGTGAACGCGCCCGAGCCAGCGACCTTAGCCAGAATATGTGAAAATTTTACCACAGAGATCACAGAGAGCAGGGGAGAAAAAGGAGAAGTTAAAAGAATCTTTAAAATAGATCTAAACCCTCCCACTTCTCCCCTCTTCTCTCTGTGATCTCTGTGGTAAAATTTTCACATATTCGGGCTACGGGATCGGGCGCGTTCACTATGGGACGCAAAAATGTCGTCCTTTCAGGACTCATTTTGTGACATGACTAACCCAGGCCTCCGCTTCGCTCCGACCTGGGCTGTGAAATACCTGCCCTTCGGGCCTTAACACAGGGCACTTCTGCAATTACCTCTTTAGACCCCTTATCCCTTCTCTGCGTCTCTGCATCTCCTAAATAAAAGTTATTTTTCGAAAGAACCGGAGTATGTCAAAGACGAACCCACTCTATTGCCCCTCCGGCAGGGAGCTTTGCGTTTAATTTTTTTTAAGACTTATTCTGCGACGAGGGCTGCGGAATTGTAGGCCCCAGCACGCACAGGAATGTAATTCGCAAACTGCGCAAGCTCTTTACGGTATGTCATCGTAATATTACCAATACCCCCATGGCGATTCTTTGCAATAATCAACTCTGCCATTCCAGGCTTATCCATCGGGTCATAATATTCACGACGCAATAAGAACATGACAATATCCGCGTCCTGCTCGATGCTACCGCTTTCTCGCAGATCGCTCATCATTGGACGATGCCCTTGCCGCTCCTCCACCTTTCTCGACAGCTGCGACAAACAAAGAATTGGAATATTTAGCTCACGCGCGAGGTTTTTGAGCATTCTAGAAATCTCAGAAATCTCAATTTGGCGGCTTTCTTGGTTTCTAGACGATCCAGAACCACTGATCAGCTGCAAATAGTCCACAACGAGGAATCCAACCCCATAAACTTCTTTCATGCGACGCGCACGAGCTCGCAAATCGGTAATTTTAAGTCCTGGTTGGTCATCGATGACGATCGCTTGGTTTTGCAGCTTATGGACAGAGGCAACGATCCGTTGATATTCCGTTCCGTCTAAGGATCCCGTCTTAATCTTATCCGACTGCACCTCAGCTTGTGAGCAAATCATCCGGTGCACAAGCTGTTCAGCGCTCATTTCTAACGAGAAAATTCCAACAGGCGTACCGTTTTTAAGTGCGATGTTTTCAGCAATATTGATCGCAAGGGCAGTTTTCCCCATCGCAGGACGTGCTGCAAGGATCATTAAGTTGGAGTTGTTGAATCCATTGAGCATTTTGTCGAGGTCGATGAAGTGGGTTGGGATTCCAGTGATGGCAATCTCGTTAGGACCCCGTAGTTGAAATAGCTCTTGCCGCTCTTGAAGTTCTTTAAGATAAGGAACGCCTGATTCAGCTTTCACACCGCTGATCACTTCGCTAATAAGGACACCAGGTTTTGAATTTGCAGATTGGCTGATCTGGAAAAACATCTGCTGGGCATCATCGAGCGACATTTGGACGTCTTCAGGTTCCTCTAGGGCATTTTTCTCGACGACCTGCGCTGCATTGATCATTCGTCGCAGAATGGATTTGTTGCGGACGAGTTCTGCATATTCTTCAATATAGGCTGAAGTGCCAGCATATTGAGCCAATGTGGTGATGTAGGCCGCTCCACCAACCGCTTTGAGGCTATCTTGCCGCTTTAGTTCTTCGCATACCAAGTGAACGTCGGCAGGTTTGTCAGTTTTATAAGCAGTTTTAAGAACCTGAAAGATGAGCTTGTGTTCCGTGTAATAGAAATCGGAATCTTCGAGGGTATCAGCAACGATGTTCAGGGCATTGATGCTTGTTAGCATGCAGCCAAGAACCATCATTTCTGATTCTTTGGAGTTTGGGGCAATCCTAATTTTGGTGTTTGCTTCAGTCATATAGGATAGGGGAAAATATTTTTTGAAAATTACGGAAAGAGAGGGATTTGAACCCTCGATACCCTTTTGGGGTATGCGTCCTTAGCAGGGACGTGCTTTCGGCCACTCAGCCATCTTTCCAATTGCAAATGCAAAAGAAATCGTAATGCAGCCTTGCATTTTTCTCAAGCTGTAAAATATTTTGTTTATTCAGCAAAATTTCGAAAAAGGGACAAAGGACGTAAAGGACATAAGGGACCTAAAGGACAAGGGACATAAAGGACAGCGCTGTCTTTTACGTCCCTTATGTCCTTTTGTCCTTTAGGTCCCTTATGTCCTTTACGTCCTTTACGTCCTTTACGTCCTTTGTCCCTTACGTCCCTTCTTTGCGCCTTTGCGTTTATTTTTTCTTAGTCCTGTCTTAGTAAATTTTATCTATCTTTTTAATTGTAAACAGTATATACTTTTGTTAAAGATTCATTTATTTTGGAGGTTTTTCGATGATTTGGGTGCTTACGTTATATGCTCTTTTTGCAAGCGTATTTACAATTTCAAAAACTGGTCTCGAGAACGTACAGCCTTTCTTCTTTGTTGGCTCTCGAATGATACTTGCAGGGGTAATTTTGCTTGCCTACCAATGGATAAAGCAGCCCGAATCATTTAAGATGCGAGAACTGCCCTGGAAAAAGCTTGTGGGGCTAGCACTCTTCAACATCTACCTCACCAACGTCTTTGAATTCTGGGGTCTACAATACCTCACCTCATTCAAAACATGTTTTATTTATAGCCTCTCCCCATTTGTATCGGCCCTTCTTTCTTATTTTGTCTTTACTGAAAAACTCACGAGCAAGAAATGGATCGGACTTACTGTTGGCTTCCTAGGGTTTCTTCCCATTCTTCTTAACGAAACCGCCAAGGAAGAGCTCGCAGGACACTTTTTCCTTTTTTCCTGGGCAGAAATCGCAGTGATGATGGCAGCCGTCTGCAGCGTATATGGTTGGATTTTGTTGCGACAGCTCGTGAAAGATCACGGATCATCTCCAGCATTGGCAAACGGGCTCAGCATGTTGATTGGAGGAGCCTTTGCTCTTGCCCATTCTGCCCTTGTTGAGAAGTGGGATCCTACCCCTGTTTATGGCAGCGGAATAACCTTTATCGAATGCTCAATACTCTTGATTGCAATTTCTAATCTCATTTGCTATAACCTCTATGGAAACCTACTGAAGAAATACTCGGCAACATTCATGTCGTTTGCAGGTTTTTCAACCCCCTTATTCACCGCCCTTTTTGGATGGGTTTACTTGGGAGAAGTAGTCACTTGGCCCTTCTATCTTTCTGCAGGTATAGTATTTGTAGGCCTCTTGATGTTTTATCAGGAAGAATTGCAACGAGACTTCTATAAAAAAGAACCAGAAACTAGCACTGTAGTAGCATCAGACTAAGTAAGACAACCTCGGAGATTTTACCACAGAGAACACAGAGAAAAGGAGAGAGAACGAGAATAAGAGAAGTGACAGGATATGAAGGATCAGGCAGGATGCTTGCTATCCTGCGTATCCTGTCTGATCCTTCATATCCTGTCACTTCTCTTACTCTCGTTCTCTCTCTTTTCTCTGTGATCTCTGTGGTAAAATCTTTCGTGTACGTATTAAATGGATTAAGAAAATGACTATATCGCAAACGGAAACGCTCAGCATAAAAACACCTGAAACTACTCACTCCGGGTACTTCCAACAGATCATTGCTTCCATTTTACCCCAATATGATCAAATTCTCCGCTCCTATGCGTTGTTCAATATCGCATTTTTATCGCTCGGCTTCGTAGAGTTCATCCTATTGATCGTTTTTTTCACATTCCTCACCCAGTCAGCAATCTTGGCCTTCAGTTTGGCTTTTGTTTTCCTCACATTTTTCTCTTATTTTATCTTACGCCTCTATTTTCATGCACAAAAGCCCGAACAATTGCAGGAAATAAGAGACAAATATATCCGCGCTGCAAAAGGGATTCTGCAATACAAGGAAGGCGTTTCAGAGCACAATATAGCCCTGGCAAGTACCTGCAGCAAGCTCTCCGATGCCCTAGTTGGCAGAGAATACACCTATTTCACACCACCTGCACAATTCGTTTTCCTCAAACCCTATCTTGAGCGATTGAGCTGTTGGTGTCATTGGCATGACGTTCATCAGATGCGCGAGTTATTGCTGATAAGCGCCATCGAAGAAAATATCAAACTCGTCAAAGGGGAACCGACTAGCCTCGACACCCACGCTGCATTAGCAAATTCCTATATCATGCTGTCCGTTTTGTATGCCGATCCAAGAAAAAGCGAAGGGATTCATGACGAACAATGGGTCCCAAATGATGCATTTTCTCCCGAATTGGCAAAAAAATTCCGGATCACCGCCGAACGCGCCATTGAAGAATTCAAAATCATCAACGATTTCGCTCCAGATGATCTGTGGGTGCATGCACAGCTTGCTTATAGCTATCACGACCTTCAAATGCCACTGGAAGAGATTCGAGAGTATGAATTGTTGCTTAAAATACATTCTGATGATGTTGATACCCTTCTCAGACTGGGAATTCTCTACTTCCAGCAGGGGATGAATTCAAAAGGTCTCTGCGTCTATGAGGACCTCAAATCTTTGGATACGCGCAAAGCTGACGAATTGATCAAATTCTATGGTTATAAAAGCATGCAAAATTCCATCAACAGTTTTGTACAATGACAAATGAAGAAAATCGCAAAATCAAAATCCTTCTCATCGAAGACGAAGAAGATTTCGCAGACGTCATAAAACTCCATGCACAGTTAAATGGCTACAGCATTATTGTAGAGCAAGATGGTCTAAACGGTTTGCGTCTCGCTGAAAGAGAACAGCCATCAATAATCCTCCTCGACATCATGCTTCCAGGCCTTAATGGAATCGATGTTTGTAAAAGGCTCAAAAAAAATCCTAAGACACAACAGATCCCGATTATAATGATCTCCGCCAAAGGAGAGGAAGTTGACATTGTCTTGGGACTCGAAATTGGCGCTGACGATTATGTGAGCAAGCCTTTTTCCCTAAAAGTGTTATTTTCTCGCATCAGAACAATTTTGCGTCGCGGATCTGACGGTGATAAACCTGCGAAAACTATTGCCTTCGGATCATTTAAGCTAGATATAGAAAACTATCGACTCACCAAAAAAGATAAGCAAATTTCACTGACATTGTCGGAATTTGGGATCCTGCGTCGATTGGTCTTGAGTCGGGGCAAAGTCCTCAACCGCGATCAACTTCTGGACGAAGTGCCCAACAGCGATGCTGTGATCATCGATCGGAACATTGATGTTCACATTGCAGCATTGCGAAGGAAGCTTGGGCCTGGCTTCAATGGCATTGAGACAGTACGCGGCATCGGCTACCGTTTCACACAAGCGGACACTGATGCAAAAAATTAAACGCAAAGAAACAAGCAACAGACTGAGACACGCGACCTCTTAGAAGAAAAGTAACAGGATATGCAGGATCAGGCAGGATATGAAGGATAGTAAGCATCCACTTGAAATATAAAAGTCTATGAGAAATGACGAGCTGAGTGCCTGGAAGGACATGTATTGGGTTCAGGCATGCGATTTGCAATTTGGGCAATCTTA
>JABDBC010000038.1 GCA_013288825.1 Chlamydiota bacterium | reverse complement strand
GCTGAAATTTTTGGCTGTCTATTATTTAGCATGTGCTTTGCATGTGATTATTGTATTTTGCGGCATGATCAAATTCATGGCAAAGTTGAGTCCATGGCCATTTTTCCGTGGGATGGGTGATGCGATCATGGTGGCTTTGAAATGTTCGGGGTGCGCAATGCCGCAAAATAAAGCGACTTTCTTCCCCTTCAGATCAGGGCTTTTGGACATTTGTGAGGTGTGTAAAAAATTTGGAGTATTTCGAACAGCAACGAGCGGTGCTGTAATATATTTTTCCAAGACCTTTTGAACTTCTTTGAAGTGGATAGCATCGCGCACGCCATTCACAATGATCAAGTGTGCCCTTTTAAGCGAACTCACGCTGTCTCGCAATAAACCACGCGGCAAAAAGTAGCCATGACCAAATAGATCCGAAGTATGCATCACTACAACTTCAAAATCGCGCTCCAATCGACGATGCTGCATCCCATCGTCTAATAAGATTATCTTGGCACCTGCTTTTGCTGCCATCGAAGCCCCTTTACATCTATTCTTCCCTACAATCACATATGCTTTAGGAAGGGATCTAGAAAGCAAAACAGGCTCGTCGCCACAATGAGCAGCAGAAAATAACGGACCATTGCCTGCGCTCAAAAGCACAGGCATGTTGAGATGCTCCGCAGTTGAGCGATAGCCGCGCGAAAGGATCGCAAGAGGAATGCTAGCATAAAACTCCTTCGCAAGCATCTTTGTGACAGGTGTTTTACCGGTTCCGCCAGAGACAATATTTCCTATGCTAATCGTGACAGGAACAGGACTCGGATGTTGTCCCCGCCATTTATAATCATAAGCTAAGTTACGTCCTTTGATGCCAACACCATATGCCAGACTCAGCAGATATAAGAAGCGACGGATCAGCGATGGAAAAATGCCAGTGCGTTGTCCTTTGATAATCTCAAGAATAAATGCTTTCAAAATAGCAGTGCCTCAACTATCTCGATAATAATATGAATCGCTGCCATATGCGCCTCTTGAATCCTGTCCGAAGTCGAAAAACCCTCAATGATCAGCTCTAAATCGGCCACTCCCCTCAACTTGCCCCCACCCTTACCTAAAAACGCAATGGTGAAAAGTCCCTGTTCTTTAGCAACCTCAAACGCTTTGATAATATTCGGTGAATTCCCACTCGTCGTAAGAGCCACAAAGATATCATTTTGCTTGCCAAAAGCTTGGACTCCCCGAGCAAATACCCACTCGAATCCAAGGTCGTTAGCCGTACAAGTGATGTGTCCAGGATCTGAAAGCGCAATAACAGGAAGCGCCTGGCGAAAATGGCGAAAAAATCCGGTCAACTCTTCGGCAAAATGAGTGGCATCGCAAAGGCTTCCTCCATTGCCTGCAACAATGACTTTATTGCCCTGCTGAAAACAATTCGCGAGTTGGTGTGCTGCCGCTTCAATGAATACCAAGGACGCTGGAGATTGCAGTTGCTTAATTGCGTCTATGCTATTGGAAATTGCATCGATAACTTGCTGACGCAAAGGCACTTCTATTTTTTTAAAAATCTGTTTGTTCATGCGGACCATTGTTGATCATTTCAGCTTTTTCTATCAACCTAAAAACAACTATTGACTTTGGTACCGGCCCTCCGGGACGGCATGTTTGGGTGACGCCATCCCCAGGCTTCGCTTACCCCTCCGGGGAGCTTCAGCCTGGGCTATTACATGAACAGGCCCTCCGGGCTGTTTGCATGGTCTGTTATTTGCCATGCATATGCCGAATCGGTTCAGCAAGCAAAAGACATTGCAACCAGCCCGGAGGGTCTGTTTACGTGATAGCCTCTGTTATTTGCGATGCATATGCCGAATCGGTTCAGCAAGCAAAAGACATGCAACCAGCCCGGAGGGTCTGTTTACGTGATAGCCTCTGTTATTTGCCATGCATATGCCGAATCGGTTCAGCAAGCAAAAGACATTGCAACCAGCCCGGAGGGTCTGTTTACGTGATAGCCCAGGCTGAAGCTCCCCGGAGGGGTAAGCGAAGCCTGGGATAGCGTCACCCAAACACTCCGTCCCGGAGGGCCGGCACCAAAGTCAATAGCTGTTTTTATAGAATCAATGAGAAATAGCTGATTGGGAAAATAACAGCTTGATTGATAAAGCGTATCAGGCTACAATAACTGCAGTTATTTTTACTCTATTTTTCCAATAATTGACATCTGAGGTCACAATGGCGCAAGAGGTTATCTCTCAAGAGCTTAGACGTATTTTAAAAGAATCGCTGCAACAAAACAGCTCTCCTGAATTGATCAACACATACCTTTTCTACGTTGAAAAAAAATTCAACTTAAATCCCGTATTGTTTGTTAAAGAAAAGCGGATCTATCAAAGCGCAGAAGACGTGGTGAAGGCACAGGACCAAGCAGGCAAGTTATGGCATGAAACTGAAATTAAAATCGGTTTTTATGCCCCCATGATCGATGAACAGACGAAAAGGATCTACATCTGCCCTTTCAGTGGTAAAGTATTTGGAGACAACACCCACCCCAACCCCCAAGATGCCATCTACGATTGGGTTTCAAAATGCCCTGAAAATAACGAACGGATCGGCGGCCTCCGCGTGAAACGCTTTTTTGTTTCAGAAGATCCTGAAGTCATCAAAAGCTATATGCCAAAGTCAAAACCGAAGGAACCGATTACTAAAACAGTCTTTTCTTCTGTTTTAAGCGGCAAGCTTTTTAACAGCAAAGCGGGTGTTATTGAAGACTTCAAACGAAGCTATCTCAGACCGCTCACTTTGATAGAAGTTCAAAATCAAAATACCTATGAAATAGAATCCCACTTTCTCGAATTTATTCAAAAATATCTAGTCGAAGATAAAATCGCCTCATTTGTCGAAGCCCTCTCAGAATTTGATGAATTCACACCCTATGTGGAGCAGTGGCTTGAGTAACACATGAGTTACGAGTTCCTAACCCATTCTGCAGCAGAAACGATCGATGCTGGTACTGAAATCGCAAAAAAATTGGGACATCGAAATGTTATCTGCCTTTTTGGTGATTTAGGCGCCGGCAAAACAACCTTGATAAAAGGAATTCAAGCCTACTTTGCTCCGAATACAGCGGAAAAGAACCCAGCAAATAGCCCGACATTTGTCTACCTGAATATTTATGAAGGTCAGATCCCTATCTATCACTTCGACTTATATCGCTTGCGTGATGCAGATGAATTCCTAGGGATGGGATTCGATGAGTATCTGTTTATGGAAGGGGTCTGCTGCATTGAATGGTCTGAGCGAATCACTGCACTGATTCCCTCTGATTGTGTGCGAATCACCCTGACACACAGCGGAGGAGATACGCGCCGAATATTTGTAAGTTGCTAGTTTCATAGGGATGATGGTGCACAGGTTTGCCAAAAAATTAAACGCAAAGACGCAAAGATGCAAAGGCGCGAAGAGGGAAGAGATGAAGGAAATTCTTCCCATTCTCCTTCTTCCTTTTCTTCTTTGCGCCTTCGAGTCTTTGCGTTTAATTTTTTTGGCAATCCTGTGGCATTGCAAATCCCTATGCGACAAACAACATGAGTGATGATGAAAAAATATTTATTTGAAAAAGCCAAATTTATCAAGTCGGCAACACAGGCTAAAGATTATCCCATTCTGCGAAATCTTTCCGGGGATATCATGCCGGAAATTGCTGTAGCAGGCCGCTCAAATGTCGGGAAATCAAGCCTATTAAACAACCTGTTTCAAAGCCGCCATTTGGTGAAAACATCGACGACACCAGGCAAGACACAGGTGATCAATTTCTTTACTCTGAATCATGCCTTAGGATTCGTAGACCTCCCTGGCTATGGCTATGCTGCGGTGCCCATGTCAGTGCGCAAACAGTGGGGACCCATAGTGCAGGCCTATTTTGATGGGCGCGAGATGTTAAAGGCGGTGATCTTACTGATTGATGTCCGACGGATCCCCAATGAAGAAGATTTACAAATGTTGGAGTGGGTGCTTCATCATGGCAAAAAATTGATTTTGGTTATTACGAAAATCGATAAAGTCAATCAAAGTGAAAGAGCATTAAACACAAAGAAAATCTTGGAAGCTTTGAATATTGGAAATGAAAGCGTTATTCAATATTCGACGACAAAAGGGATCGGCCGTAAAAAGCTCGTCCAAATGCTTCAAGATATTTTAGGAGAATAGTCTTATGGGTAAAATGGATAAAGAGGTTTTTGTATGCCTCGACTGCGAAACAACAGGTCTGGATCCTGTACAAGACCGCGTTATTGAAGTAGCGGTAATCAAATTTACCCTAGGAGAGATCTTAGAAGAATTTGAAGTCTTGGTTAACCCAAATTGTCCCATCCCTGAAACATCAATTGCCATCCATCACATTACCCAAGAGATGGTCGAAGGAAAACCTGTCATTGAAGAAATGCTACCGAAAATTATCGATCTATTGGGCAGCCATATCGTCGTCGGCCATGGTGTCGGTTTTGACATACAGCTTCTTATCAACGCAGCACAACGGAGCAACATTCCGTGCGGGCTCTCTCAAAATAGAATTCTCGATACCTTGCGCATGGCTCGTCAGTATGGTGAAAGCCCTGTTAATTCCCTTGAGCAATTACGCCGGCATTTTAATATTCCCGCGGTTGGCGCACACCGAGCCATGGGGGATGTCATGGTCAATGTTGAGGTTTTTAAATGTTTGGCCCGGGATTATAATACGACGGAAGATCTTTTTGAGATGCTTTCAAGGCCGATATTGTTTAAAACAATGCCTTTAGGTAAGCATAAGGGACGTCAAATGAGCGAGGTTCCGCTTGAGTACTTGTTATGGGCAGGCAGAAAGGATTTTGATCAGGATTTGTTGTATTCGATACGAACCGAGATCAAGAAACGGAAGAAGGGGAATCTTTTCTCGCAAGCGACGAATCCCTTCCATAATTTGATGTGTTAGAGCGTCAAAGTTCGCGCATGGGACAGTTCTCGCATGACAGCATAACGTTAAACACAATACTTGTTGCGGAATGTGGCGCCCCTCCGGGGCGAGATGTTTGGTGAGGGTGTGACCCAGGCTTCGCTTGCCCCTCCGGGGCCGCGCTCAACCTGGGCTGAATTGTGACAGCCCTCCGGGCCGTGTGCAAGGTCTGTTGTGCCCACAAACGTCGTTGCACACGGCCCGGAGGGCTGTCACAATTCAGCCCAGGTTGAGCGCGGCCCCGGAGGGGCAAGCGAAGCCTGGGTCACACCCCCACCCACACATCTCGCCCCGGAGGGGCGCCACATCAATAAATGACTAAGAAGCGACTCTTCCTTATGCACAAATAGCCTCAAAGGCCTCAATCGTCTCAGGAGAACACTTCGTTGACAATTCCTGAAGAAATCTATTTCGAGCTTCACCACCGTCCTTGAAAAACTGGAAAATGACTTTATTCCATTCCTTAAGAACTCGTTTTTCACGCTCCGTAAAACTGGTACACCCCATGACCAATCGCGCAAGAGCACACTTACAAACTAATCCATCATCCCACCCACTAGAATCCAACATCTCTGAACTACCCGACATCGGCAACAATCCAACGGAAGACTCTTTCGGATGCTCTGCAGAATAATCTAACGAAAATACCGCATAATCAACTTTCATCATCTCTAATACTGAATAAGATAGTAGATGATGACAATCATTTTTACTGACTAAACAGATTTTGTACTCATATTCTATACCATTCGCTTTTTTGCTTCTAAACACAGCAAGTTTTGCAAAAGGCACTTTATGTAATGTTGGAGTATGCTTAATAAGCTTCGTGATTTCAGGTGTCATATAAATCTGACTCCCCAATGAAGCAGCAAAAGCATATGAACAACTTGAGAGCGTGTTTACTCTATCGCGATAATATAAATCAGAAAATTGAGGGGCTTCATACGTCTCAGGAGTTAGATGGACAGGAGGCGCATCCATTAGAGCCTGCTCAGTTTTAACCTGCACTTGCGTCAGCTGTTGCTGAAGCACTTGCGACGTCGCAATTGTCCCCTGATTGCCCATATTACCCATTTCCATAAACTTCGGAAGATGCTTCTGCATCTCAGCTTCAGAGTCAATAAATTCCTTTTTAGCTCTTTCAATCTCTTCAATTAATAGATCAATCTCCCCTTCAGCCTCCTCAAGTCGCTTGTTGTAATGCGTGAGATTTATTTCGGCAAAAGGTGAATGAGCCCCGCTTGAAGAAGATGAAGATCCTGATGACGATATAGACGGCGATGAAGATAACGAAGATAGCGATGAGCTTGAATTTGAAAGTGAGCCTGAACTCGAAAGTCCCTTTGCGCCTAATCCCATGACGGCTCCTATTCCGCGCTCTTCGGCAATCTTTTTCTTAATGCTCATTAATTCTTTTATTTCTGAATCATACATATCCTCAAGCAACTTAATGGTGTCCTCGTATGACGTCGGCAGGGAATGTAGATCAAAGTCGATATCTTTGGATTGGATCATTCTGTCGCGGATCTCTTTTATTCCAAACAATGTTGCATTGGCAAGGGCATCACACATCATTCTCGAAGTTGGTGAAAGCCCTGCAGCACCTTCAGGCTTGCTTGCATCCCAATATTCCTTTGTATGACGGACTGGATCATCCTTAAATAACACTTTGCGGCGCAATCCTGTAAAGGCAGTTCCTCTCACCCTGACAACAGCAGCTTTATAATTGTAAATGGCCTGTTCTTGCAAGGTTCTCTTCTTAATATCATTGATCACATGCGCTGGGGTAATGATTCCCCCTTCAGGCTTTTGCTGCAACCTTATTCGCTTTGCCACAGAAGCAAGAATCCACAATTGCAGAGTATGTCCTGTCCCAAGAAGGCGAGCTCTAAAAGCAGCTTGCGAGGCTGAAGCATGAACTGTTGTTGGTCCTGGAATTAAAATCACTTTGCCAGGCGGCATCTTGAAATCGACTCCACGGGTATCTGCGGGATCAAAATAGAAAAGACACTGTTTGCGATCTAATCGGCTTGGATCAAATGGCACCGGAGCTGTGGCATCAAGACCAGGCATCCACATGTATTCTTTTTTGTGCAGAGGATGAATGAAGATAAACAGTCTGTGAGCGCCATGTGGGGAATTACGGAGCTGTTTAATGATCTCGACAGTATCCATTCCTTTCAATGCAAGCCCTTCATTTATGATCGCTTTCGTACTAGTGTCAGCAAGAATGCCTTGCATTTCTAGAATGGCATGATCGTCATCGATTTCTAAAACAGGGTGTTTACCCATGATGCATCTGAGATATGTTTCAGATTCAACTTTACGGGTGCTATCTGCTCTGAATTTCATTGCAAACTCAGCAGGCAAGCTCGCAGGATTCATCGTCCCTGAAGCCACCCCACAAGCGGCACCTCGAATGACATCGTGCACGTTCATGGTGATCTGTTCACTTGCAACTGTAATCAAACCCGCATCCATGACGAAGGTTTCGCAAATCATCCAACGCAAATCATATTGCTTAGGTTCTTTCAAGAATTTTACCAATTCCGCCACTTCAGTGACGCCACCCGCACGCTCGATCAATTTCTTGTATTGCGTCGGTTGAGAGAATGGCATTTTACGGATACAACTTTCGAGGAATTCGTCAGATGGTCCTACGGCTGCATAATGAAGATAGTGGTTTATGGTAAGCTCTACTTCATCACCAAATTGGGTACGCTCTAGCTCTCGCTTTTGCCTGCGAGGATTCACAACACAGCCATTGCTACTGTCTAAGCCAGAATCGATTCCTGGATTATATCCAAACGTACTTTCAAGTGTGTTTGAAAGGATTAATTTGATTGCAGAAATGAAATCTCTTTCTCGCCCCGTCGTAGGAAGACCTGCCGGAGCTCTCAGGGCCTCTAACTTCCCCGCTTCTTCGGCAGTGGCTTTTGCATATTTTTCTGGGGGCTTGGTCGCATAGCCAACCCATGCTTCAAGGCTTACACCAGCCAGGAGCGGGACCTCTTTATGAATAATTTTTGCAACGATCTTTAAGACAGAATCCACTTCTGATTTGGTCAAAGCAGAGGTTGTTCCCGCTAGCATGGATGTGCGCAATGCACGCATTTGGGCAATTTCTTCAGTTGTTAACTTAACAAACGATTCACTCCTCCCTTTGGATTCCCCTTCACCACCCCGCTTGGAATCCCCTTCAAATTCTGGTGTTAAATCAGGATCCCACTTTTCATGGTCGACAATTGCATGCATAACACTTTGTACCGCAGATCGGACACTCGAATTGAGCCCCCTCATGCTACCAGGAAGAGCCATATTGATTTCTCGTCGCACATCAAAGATTTCATCCCCTTCATCGGCAAAGCATTGTGTTGTAAATCCAAACTGTTTTAAGTTTTCTTCACCATTTTTACCTCTATAATCTAACAAGGAATTGATTCTAGTGAGCCACATGATCTGCTGCTGCATTTTGAAAATTCTAACTTGCAGATCGGCTATTTGGGTTGGATCAAGTTCAATATCCGGTCCTTTGGAGGTGCCCAAAAGAGTACTGGCAACAGCTTTCATTTGTGAAAAGGAGGGATTTATGGCCTTAGACAATTGCTCCATCAGAAGTGTCAGTTTCAATTCTATTGAAGCTTTTGTATCAATTGTGGTAACGAGATAGCTTCCCTCATCTTTTGCTGTAAGAAACTTGTCATACAATTCAGCTAAATCTGCAGGGCTATCGGGACTATTGACATCAAAATGGAGCGGGATGGCGGCTTGACCATAATTTTCACGTCCAGAGCGATTTAATGAACCTCTATTCATCTCAAACAATGAAGGTATTACAATAGCTACAAATAGCTTATTTTTTTCAGAAATCAACAATCCAAGAAGAGGCATAATCGTCGCTGTTTTGCCCAATCCCATGCGCATCTGAGCAAGTCGTGAAGGATCTGGATAGCACTCTTCAATCATTGCAGTCTGTTCATCTCTAAGGATAATGCCAGAGCGATATTCGGTTGTCAGATATTTGCGTGTAATGTGGGGATCTCTTTGCTGTGATGAGCCTTTTCTCAAGTATCGATCTCTCTTGCTTCCCGCTTGAAGCAAGATATGGACCTCATTAGCAAGATAATGATATTCCTTTGTAATTTGTGAGCGAACAACAGTATCCCTTTCTTTCGCGTAAAGATCTTCAAGGGATTTCAATTGGGGTACTGCATTAAGTGCTTTCTGATTCTGCTGCAGCTCTGTAGCCGCCAGCAAGAATTGGGTGACTCTCAAACAGATTGCAGGGTCTTCAATTCCACCCACTTTGAGCTGCCCAAAATGATATAAATCCAACACTTTCTCAACGATGGCAGCGTCGCCAAAAAGATCTCGGTGAGCTGACATTTTTTTGAGACAATCTGGAGCACCAGCACTCGCAGCCCATACAAGAATGGCTCTTCTGTCTTCAGACACTTCTTCTTCAAGGGCTTTTGTACGGGTTTGAATGTGGTCAGAGAGCCGACCTACGCGGTTGGAAGCAATTGTTCTAGCCTTTTCCATATCTTTTTTGAGCACTTCCGCAGCAGCAGTCATCCCTTTTGCTAACTCTTCATTCTCATATCTTTCCATCGCCCCTTGTTCGGTTGCTGTAAACACTTTATTGAAATCAGCAACACCTTCAGAAATTGTTCTGAGCTGCGCAGTGCCGCTTTTTAGTGTTTGGAAAAATTGGGAAAATTCCGTACTGTTTGCCACAATCGGCATTACAACTGCCGCATAGCCAGCTGGTGTTCCTGCTGTCGCCTCAGCAGCGTCTCCTTTGGCCTTTAATCTGCGTTCCTTCTGTTCAATTCTTCTCATGATCGACTGAAGACGTGAGGTTTCAAGAAAATCAGCTCCGTTTTCTTTCAACATTAGTATGATTTCTTTGCTACTTCTCTCTCTATAAGCCTTTTGCAGCCTCACATCATCAAACTTAAAGATTTTCGATCCCGATTTGCTCATGCTCAATTGTGTTTCGGGTGAAATGAGCCCTAACTTGGCTGCGCTACTTAACTTCTCCATCATCACAGCCTCAAAATTATACGCCGGTTGTGTGCGTATTAATGTTTGCTCTGCACTTCTGAGTTCGACTCCTTCACGAATAGGTCTCGATGCTGCCTTAAGTGAAAGTTGACTAAATTTTGGACTTGCTACGCTTTCTGTCTTTGACGCCGGGATCACTTTTGTCGTTTTTGGAATTACAGATATCATCTGTTGCAAATATGTTATTCCCTTTGCAATGCTACTTTCAGCTTCTGGCATGCGTCTGGCCTTAATGTAGATGCTTAGAAGTCCACAGGCCACGCGGCAGCAACCTCCCTCCGGAGGCATTACACTTGCCGGCAGAGATTTTTTTGTAGAATATAAGGCTTGCATTGCCACCGGATCACGCCAGATAGGAGATGATTCCTTTGTAATAAAAATTATTTTATCCCCTTCTTTCTCAGCATTCTCCTTCAGATTTTTTCGCGATAACCCCATCAATAGGTCTCGAGCCATTAGGCACACTGCCTCTATGGTGACTTTCTCCTTTTCCGTTCCAAGAAGAGCCTGCTGTGGAGCAACTAGAAGATGACTTAAATTATCTGGAGTCAGCCCTTCTTTCTCAATCTGCTTGCAGTAATGCCAAAAGTATTTTAATACGTTTTCTTGACTCAATTTGGTAATGGCTCGAAGATCTTCCAGTGGAGCTTTGCTCGGATCCTCCATGAAAATAAGCAACATCCCCTTAAATGCTTCCATAACCGCCCAAGAAGAAGGCTCACTAAACATCAGGGGATTCGGAACTGTGACGACGTCTTCTTTGGGAAATAGATCGCGCATATGCTCTTCCAAAGCAGCGGTTCTCAACTCTTCAAATACTTGCTCTTCTTCAATGGACAAAACGAGCTCTTCATGCATGAATAATGCGGGATTGCTCCGACGCATCGACTTCAGCCTATCTTGATACTGGCAATGTAATGCACAGACTCTGTAAGCACGATCCAAAAACAGATCAGCCTTTGAGCTGGTATATGCAGCCTCTTTTGTTTGCTGACGGAGTATTGTGGAAATGGCTAACTCTGCCTTCAATTGAAAGGCAATCTGTTGAATGCTCTTCGGCGCCTGCCTGCTCAACGCAGCAGCAATCCGATCGAAATGAAACCGATCTTTTTCATCTGTAATGATCGCCTTTTTCGATTCCTCAAGGTAATGATGAGCCCTTCTTAAATCCCCTTTGCCTCTAAATAGATATGATAGATACAAAAATCCGGCTGCCGAGGATTTGATTTTCCCATCAGCTGTGATTTGAACATGAAGATAAGAGGAATGGGTCTCTGTTTGACTGTTGAGATGGGGCTGAATGATGAAATGCACTTCCTTGCCCGATTCCACAGCGACGGCTCGGCTGCCGATGAAATCACCCATCGCCGCAGCAAATTCTCTGGCAGTGGCGTTTGTCGTTTCAGAAACATCTTGCAGCCATTTAGAGCCTTTATGTTTGCCTTCAGAAACTTTCCATATACCTTCAGAATTTTTGGAAAAGGCTAATGCTTGACCCAATACTCGAATTTCAGTCGGAGAACTCGATGAGGAGTCCCTCAAAACCAAAAGCTGATCAGCCGGCACAAAAGGAAGGCATCTTCGATATTTTCCGTCCGAATCGGGGCAAACTACCAATGTCCTTCCAGTATCAGGATCAACTTGCGACATTTTTTCAACTTTCCACGAACGGCTGATCTTTACTCTGAATACATCTTCTGAGCCCTGTAAGGGCGTCTCAATGAATGCAAAAGCCTCACGCCCATTTAGACTTTTCCATACTCCATGTTGAGCTAGGAATTGTCCCAAACCTGTGGTGCATTTAGAACTGATTTGGTGTAAACGATACCAGCCATCTCCAGGAACGGCAGGAATGGACATTTTTCGATCAATCGTTAATTCCCCTGTCTCACTATTGTAAATAATCCTGAATACCTTCCGGTTCACTGTAAATTGGTAAATACTCTCAGCAGAAGCCTCCCCAGAAGAACAATTCGCTTCAATCTGTGCATTTCCGAAAAGCCTAACAAATGTGGGATGCTTGGAAACTTCTTCTGGAATAAGTGCAAGAGGCCCAACACCTCCCCCTACACCTGTCATTTTCCCAGTTCCAACATCGAGCTGAATCCCTTTAAGGCTAAATTTTAAAGATCCTTCTGATCTCCATAGCCCTGCAGGTGGAAGCCTTCCATTTGTACATTTACCGTATACTTGATTCAGAACATCTTGCATCCCATCCGGAGCCATCTTCTCCACTAATTCAGGCAAAAAAGTGTAGTTCATCCATTCAGTCGCAGATCTTTGAAGTAAAGGAAGGGCCGTTTGACTGCGAACATTTTGTAAAATCGCGTACCCATATAGAATTTCGGCAATCTCCTCTTTTGAGATAGTATGGATTGTTTCTAAGGAGTGGCGGTATCTATGATAAAAACTATCTAAAATGAAGGTCATCAAATACTTCTGAGGCTGATTTCGATCTTGAACGACATTCAAAAGTGCTCTATAACCTTCCTTAACTCCATCTTTGAACTTGTATACTGTCTCATATGTAGGCATCACTCGAATCAAGTTGCGAAGAAAATCATAGGGGATGCCACTATCGCTGCTATCTTTTACTTCTTTTTCACTCTTTTCGTCCTTCTCTTTTTTCTCTTTTTCTTCTACGGGTAAGTTGGTTTTTTGCAAGCCCAGAAGCTCCTGAGAATGGCGCGACAACCGATCTCCGATATGCATTAAAAATGCCGCAGTCTTATAATTGTTTGTCGCCAGCGCAGTCTCAATCCGCTCCTTGATTATTCTCGCACGAGCAATGAAGAAATTGGGATTTTCTTTTAGCTGCTTTTGAATATCTAAAGTCTTAAAGAGTGCCATCTCAAGCACGCATTGATACTCTTCATTCTCCAAGAGGTCTGTCCGCTGACAAATTAAATCCAAAGCTTCGCAAGAGGAGTAATATATATTCTTAGTTCCCCATATTTGTTGAGAACTTACAACCCCTTGAAGAATGTGTTCTACTCGTTTTGAATGCAAGGAAGATAAAGGATACATCTCTCCTACAGGTCGCTTCCGATCCCGCAATACCCTTTGCAAAATACTTACTTCTGTTTGCTCCACCACATCTTTATCAGGCTCAAACGCTGGATTTTTTGTTGCCACCGTCAAATGAACAAACTCTGGAGAAACTTTACCAACGACAGGTTGACCGTAATTTTTAAATACGATTTTCCGATTAGGCTTTAGGGCAAAAGTTTCCATAATATGCTCTGATCTCATATACCAGAGACCATTTTGCGCTTCAGAATCTTCTACTGGCGTTGTAGAAACAACATTGATAAATCCATAAGTATCTCCTAATCCCTGGCTTGATATACCATGATGGACAACAGAACTACTGAAGTCTAACCTGCCCATTTTGTTTAAAATCTGCTGAGCTTCAGTATCAAAATCATCAAAAATTGACTTTGTAGCCGTATCCCCTTCCATGTTATACTTGGCTTCTTTTTGCTCTATAGCAACCGATGTGGAAAACATCCCTGCAACGGTTGTTGAAGTTTGTTTGATCAAAGTAGGATCGCTTTCTAACAAGATTTGTGTCATGATCATATGACGTCGAATATCGATTACAGTTGAGGGGAGAATAGGAAGAACCTCTGCAGTCGTGTTTGCACTTTCCTCTTCAGATCCCTCCCTTCTGCTTATTTGTGGAAAATAGTGCTCCATTAATGCATTGGCGTGAATGTGTGATGCTTTTCGATAGTCAGGTTTCTCATAGGTTGTTCCTCCATAAGCCACTCTGACTGCATCTAACTGGTAGAAATATCCCGTTGCGCTACTGTGTGTATATGCACCATGACCTTCAAGAATTGTCGTTATCACTTTTCCAGTTCCAGAATAACGATCCCCAGTTCCGGAATAACGATCCTTTGATTTAACAGACTCAAAATACGTCAGTAGCTGCCCAATCTCTGCTTCAACTTCTGGTTCTACAGAGGGCAAATGGCGCGCATAAAGCAGATGCTTCTCAACCTGATCCACATCAGTTAGCGTTTGAGTAAACATATAATCTAAGGCGTCTTCATATGGAATCTTAAGCCTTACTAAAAGCGACATATCTATTGTTATACTTCCAGCAGCCTCTTCCTTTGCAAATATTGGATCTGACTTCCTTAAAGCACTTATTCTTTCACGTATATTGTCTAAGACTAAGTCCTTCTTTCTGCAGCCAATTTTGTTAAGAATAGCTCTGCCTTTAAACAACTGTACCCTTTGCTGAGGCCACATGTACTTCTCACGAATCTTTAATTTCGCTTCCCATAAACATTGGGTGACTGCAGTAATCTTTTTTCCCCAATTATCCAGATACTTCTTCGTCGCTACACTGTCACCTAAATCGATGTCCCAAAAGCTCTTTTGTGTACTCGATGGGATCGGCAATAAACCCAAAACTTTTGTGGCCATGACTTGTGCCTGAGACCAATCTCCCCGCTTAGCTAACTCTTCAACAGCCTTAGATAGGTTCTCAAAATGGGTTTCCGCTTTTAATAAATCAGCTTTTGGATCTGGATTTCCAACTTCTGTAGAGGCATGAACAGCTTTCGCCAAACCAGCAAAATCAGCTTTATGCTTATGCATGAAGTCAGGTTCGTGAACAGTAGCTGCTCGTAATATCTCTCGTGTGGTTGGTGGTTTAACAACTCTTATGTCTTGTCCATTTGAGGCTGATCTTTCGAGATCTGCGCGCAATGCAATAACTGTTGCAGTATTGTCTACAGCGCGATTTTGTCTTGAAAAACTCTCGATCTGTTCCATTTTCTCGTTGATGACAGTAAATAATCGATCCCGCTCAGCCAATAGCTTAAAACTATCCTCAGAACCAAACGCTTTATTGACAATCTTCTTGAACTTCATGAGCTCCGCTCGTATGAGCGGAAGACTTTCTCGCCTTTCATTAGGCGATAATTTGTCAAGATTCCGAAGAAATGTATCAAGATGAAGAGAAATGACCTCAAGAGAAAGGATCATTTTCTCCGATTGAGGCACCTCTGTAAACTGATGACGTATCCAGTAGTCCAAAAAGTCCCACGAATCTTGCTTAGGACTTACGGTAGGTTGTGATGAATCTGTTTTTGTAGCCTCAGCCTGTAAAACGCCTCCACAATGAGCAATCAGGCTATTAAATAGATCTGCAGGGTCTTCTCGTGGCACCACAGAGTTAATACTGGGAAGAGGGGATTTGTTAGCATGTCTTCGGAATCTATCCAATGATTCTAATTGTGATCTTTCTTTTGCAGCTAATGGAGCCGCGGCGGATGGTTGCTGCATCAACCATGTTTTTTCCAAAAACTTTGCAAGGTGAGAAGTATCAGCAAATGTGTAGTAGAGTCGCTCATCGGTAGTTTGATTTTCTTGTGCTTTTGGATCACTCGAGAGCTTCTCTAAACATAACTCCCCTTTCGAACCGCGAAAGAAGGAAAGGAGCATTGGATAAAACTCGTTTCCTCTGTAATAGCCAGAAGGAAGAGTGATTGATGAAGTTTTTTCAATATGTTGTGCAAATTCTGTCGATATTGTTCGAATTCCATTGTAATTTCTTGTTTGGAGACAGTCAGCTACTCTTTTTGTTGTGATTAGCCCCGTTGTCATGCAATTAAGCAGCTCCTGTTCTCTAGGGGGAAGAGGGCTCGAGATTGAGCACGCTGCGCTTTTCCTGGTTAGTAGCTGTACACACTCCTCCATAGCAGCGCATATTCCGTCCATGGAATGGGAATGACTTTGCTTCCAAAGGTCGAAATCGGCACGGTTTTCTTGATTTATGAGTGTTTCCTGCTGTTTTACGGTGCGATATAAGGCAAGTATCGGAGCAATTAGCAAGATCCAAACAAGGTTGATGGCAGGGATATAGATAGGCCATCGGGTGATGATATTTGAAAGATGACGCTGTATTCCTCCCTGAGCTTTAGGAAACGTTCTGGCGGCAAGCTGGGTAATAGGCTTGATAGTTAGCGAATGGGAGATTGGAGGGGGATCTGAAGCAGCTGGAATAGGGGAAGGGATAAAAAGGGGAGGGATAGAAACAGGTACAAAACGATTGCCAATTTGATAGCCTGTTTTGTCTTCGTGTTTTTTGATGGTAATCGAATGGAATTTCTCGGTTTTCTCTGAGGAAAGGGCAAATTGAAGGATATTATGTAGCTCGGCTTCATCCTTTAGAGCGGCAGAATCGTCGATATGAGTGATAATTCGGCGGGAAACTTTATGGGCAGCATCAAATTTGTCGGAGGATTCGATGAGGGTAGCTAGATATTGTTGAGAAATCAACGACATTTGTTATCTTTAGTTCTAATTTGTTAATTTAAACTGCATGTAATAGTCTTATTTTACACTAAATTTAATTTTAATACTATTTAAATTAACTAAATTAACTAGGAATAAACAATTAGGTAGGAAAGGGAACGTCGTGCGGGGACGGATTGCAGAAGCGTCCCCGCGCGCTTAGTCCTTGCAATGAAGAACCAGTCCGAGGCTGTGAAAAAATCGATAAGCCTTTGTGCCGGCCCTCCGGGGCGGTATGTGTAGGTTGGCGTTTACCCAGGCTTCGCTTACCCCTCCGGGGAGCTTCAGCCTGGGCTATTACGTAGACAGCCCTCCGGGCGGTGTGGTAAGTGATTTTCAAACAAATGTTCCCGCATACAGCCCGGAGGGCCTGTTCACGTAATAGCCCAGGCTTCGCTTACCCCTCCGGGGAGCTTCAGCCTGGGCTATTACGTAGACAGCCCTCCGGGCAGTGTGGTAAGTGATTTTCAAACAAATGTTCCCGCATACAGCCCGGAGGGCCTGTTCACGTAATAGCCCAGGCTGAAGCTCCCCGGAGGGGTAAGCAAAGCCTGGGAAAAAGCCAACCTGTAATCCCGTCCCGGAGGGCCGGCACAATCCATAAAAAACTACGGCACAACAACACCCGCCACACGGATCTCTTGGAATTGATGAATCGTCTCCGCTGAACACTTCTTCCCTAATTGCTCCAGAAATCGATTTAAATCACTTTCGGCAACTTTCCATGCCTTAAGAGCCTTCTTCTCGGCCTCCGTAAAGCTCGTACAACCCACCATCATTCTCGCTATCGCACATTGAAGAATTAGTCCATAATCCCAAGAAGGTCGCTCTTGCCGATAATCCCTTTCAGGTATCAAACCAACCGGAGCATCCGCTGGCAACTTTGCAGAATAGTCTAAGGAATACACTTCATATGTAATTTTAGAATCTTCCATCTTATGAAGGGCATAAGAATAGTCGTTTTTACCAATTAAACAAACTTTATAAAGTTCTCTAAATTCTCCCATTGTTCCGAGGTAACGATCCCATTCTTTCGTTTTGAAAACAACAAGCTTCGCAAACGGCAACTTATGAAGTGTCGGAGCTTCTTTGATTAGCTTCATTACCTCACTAGTAACAAAAACTTTCATCGGAGCTACCCCTTCAAACACAGCCGATGCATCATGAATATGTGAGTATCCTTCAAATTGTGCTTGAAAAATATGATCAAAATAAGGAGCTTCATATGTATGATCCTTTTCTTCTACAGGTGGGACATCCTCCACAGTCTGACGGGTTATCTGAGTCACATGTTGCACATTATGCTGCTGAATCTGTACTGTCGCAAGGGCTCCCTCACTTCCTGTACGGCTCACTTCAACGACTTTGGGCAAATATTTTCTCATCTCATCTGCTGCTGCCACAAACTCTTTGCGAGCTTCCCCTAATTTTGTAATGAGTTTATCAACTTCCTGTTCCGCTTCCAAAAGTCTCGTTTCATAATGCGTTCTTACAACTTTTGGCGGCGGCGGAGGGAGTGCCTCGACTGGTTTCGATGGATCTGCCTTCTTCATATTAAACGGCCAACCCCTGAATAAGCCAAATATACCTCTGGGTTCAATTGCTCCTACAGGTTGAGCTGGAACAGGAGCAACAGGAACTGCTCTCGCAACACTTGAGCTGGAGCTCGAACTAGAGCTTGTGCTTAAACTTGTGCTTGAGCTCGAACTAGAACTATAGCTCGAACTAGAACTTGAACTATAGCTCGAACTAGAACTTGAGCTGGAACTTGAAACTGGCGTCGAACTCAAGCTACCGCCTGAGCTGGCACCAGAGCTTGCCACAGAACTTCCGTCTAACTCTATGTTTTTCTCAAACTCTGTAACACATTTCGCAACCATTCTCATTTCGAGAGAATCGCGTTCATTTGCAATTCTAGCTTTAATTTCTCTCAGCTCTAAAATCTCAGAGTCATACATCTTTGTGAGACGTTCGATGGTGTCAACATATTTCGTCGGTTCGAGACCTTTATCAAAATCAAAATCTTTCGATTGGATCATTCTATCGCGCACGCCTTCAATTCCAAATAGAGTGGCATCTGCAAGGGCATCGTAGAGGAATCTAATCCCGTCCTTAAAATTTATTGCTGTCTTTGGATCAATAGAACTTGAGCCTTTATTCGTGAGTATGTCAGCGACAACCTCACGGTTACAAGGATCCCAATATTCTTGCCCATAGCGGGAAGGATCATCTCTGAATAAAACTTTTCGACGAAGCCCTGTAAAGGCAATCCCTTTTACTCGAAGGACTGCAGCTTTAAAGTTGAAAATCGCCTGTTCTTGCAGCGTTCTTTTCTTGATATCATTGACAATATGCTCTGGAGTAATCGGCGCATCTGCAAGTTTTTGCTGAGCTCTCAATCTATTTGCAACGGAAGCGAGCACCCAATACTGAAGTTTGTGGCCTGTTCCAAGCAAGCGAGCTCTGAAGGCAGCCTGTGAAGCGGACGAATGCACTGTCGTTGGACCTGGGATCAAAATCACTTTTCCTGGAGGGATTTTAAAGTCGACTCCACGAGTATCCGCTGGGTCATAATAAAAGACGCAATTTCTTCGATCGAGACGGCTTGGATCAAAAGGGACTGGGGATCGCGCATTTGGCCCTGGCATCCACATGTATTCTTTTTTGTGGGTCGGATGGATGAAAATGAATTGTCTATGTGTACCTTGAGGTGAAGATCGCAGTTTCCGAATAATTTCGACCGTATCCATTCCATTAAGAGCAAGTCCTTCATTAATAATCGCCTTGACATTAGTGTCGACAAGGACTTTCTCCATTTCTTCAAGGGCATTCTTATCATCAATAACATGTGCAGGGTACTTTCCTAGCACGCTTCTGAGATAAGTTTCTGCTTCGACTTTACGCGTGCTATCGGCTTTGAATTTCGTTGCACACTCAGCTGGGAGGCTGGCAGGATTCATGGTTCCAGAAGCGATCCCGCAAGCCCGTCCGCGAATAGCATCGTGCACATTGAAGGTAATTTGCTCGCTTGCAATTGTCACAAGACCTGCTTCCAAGACAAATTCTCTTAAAATCATCAAACGAAAGTCATATTGTTCTGATTTTTTGATGAAATCTACTAAATCGGCGACTTTGTTACCGCCGCCAGCACGCCGAACCAGCCGATCATATTCATCAGGCATGGTCAATGGCATTTTGCGCACGCAACTTTCGAGGAATTTGTCAGAAGGACCGAATGCTGCATAATGGAGATAGTGATTGAGAGTCAGCTCAATTTCATCTCCAAATTGCGTGTGGGGCAATTCCCGTTTTTGTTTGCGCGGTGTAACCACACAGCCGTTTTGGCTGCACAGACCTGCATCAATCCCTGGGTTATTGCTCAGAGCTGTTTCAAGGGAATTCGAAAGGATCATTTTAATAGCTGAAATGACTCTTTTGTTGCCTGCTTTGTATGGATCAGCAGCTGGTTTCACAGAAGGCGCTGCAGCAACTTCCTTACTATCCTTTTCCTTCACTTCTTTATCATCGGCTTTCTTCAAGTGAATATTCGTTTTAGAAGCAAACCATGCGGCGGCCGCAAGACTTTGCTCTTTAGTAAAGCCTACAGGTTTATGTGGAGCCTCTGCTGCAAATCTCTTACTATCTGATTCCTTCGCTCCTTCATCACCCTCTGGAGCTTTTGTCATAAAAGTAACCCATTCGTCAACACTTCCCTCTTTCACATCCATTTTCCCATAGAGAACTTTTGCTACAACTTTAAATGTAGAAGCAGTTTCTGCCTTTGTCATGGAGGCAGCTGTTCCTGATAACACTGCCAACCGCAATGCACGCATTTGCCCAAGCTCTTCAGTCGATAATTTTACAAAACCCGCACTACCTCCACTCTTTGCTTTAACTTCACGTTCACCACTTCGCTTGGAATCCCCTTCACCTACAACGGGAGCAGCAGAAATAGGAGCACACTCTGGATCCCAGCTCTCCTGATTCAAAATAGCTTGCATCACATGGTCCACGCCTTTGCGAATATCAGGATTAAGAACTCTCATGTTTTCTGGGAGGGCCATATTAATTTCACATCGGACATCGAAAATATCATCCCCTTCATCAGCAAAGAATTGAGTGGTGAATCCAAACCGTTTTTTATTGACTTCTCCATCTTTTCCATCGAAATCGAAGAGGGCATTAATTCTTGAAAGCCACATTTTTTGCTGCTGCATTGTATGGATTTTGGCCACGATCTCAGCCAGTTCCCTCTCACCCATTTTTAACTTGATATCCTGTTCAAACATTCCTGCTACCAAAGCACTTCGTCCCTGAGCAAACAACCGTTTTTTTGATCTTGTTTAACTGATCGCCTAAGTGAGTCAATTTGTTTTCAATTGAAGCTAATGTGTTAACAGAAGCGACGAGATAACTCCCCTCTTCTTTTGCTGTCAGCAGCTTATCATAGAGTTCAGCTAAATCAACGGGACTATCCGGGCTGTCGATGGTAAATTCGAATGGGATCGCTGCTTGATCATAATATTCTCTTCCAGAGCGATTTAGCGATCTTCTATTCATTTCATACAAAGTTGTAGTCACAATTGACACAAGCAACATGTTCTTTTCTGAAAACAACAACCCAAGCATAGGCATGATGGTAGCCGTCTTGCCAAGCCCCATACGCATCTGAGCCAAACGGGAAGGGTCGTTACAGCAGTCTTCAATCATTTTGACTTGTTCTTGCCTCAAGATGATGCCAGCACGATATTCTGTGATCAGATATTTGCGCGTAAGATTCGGTGCCCTTTGAACGCAAGAGCCATTTTGCTCCAGATATCGATCTCTCTTGATGCCTGCTTCCAACAATGTGTGGATCTCGTTAGCAATGTAATGATACTCCTGGACGATTTGTGATCTAATTTCTAGATTTTCTGGATAACTCTCTTTTGCATAGCTTGCTTCTAACGACTTCAGCTGAGGAATCTGCCCCTGAGCTTTCTGATACTGCTGCAGTTCTGTGATGGCCAACAAGAATTGTGTGACCTTTAGACATGCTGCAGGATCTTCTGTATGGCGTTGTTTGAGTTGTCCCACTTGATACAGGTCAAGAACCTTCTCGAGGATGGCAGCATCGCCATAAACATCGCGATGGAACACCATTTTTCGAATGCTTTCTGGTGCATGTGAACTTGCAGCCCAATCGAGGATCTCTTTTCTCGCTTTCGACACTTCTTCTTCAAGAGTTGTAATGCGGGTTTGAATATGCCCCTCAAGAGAAAGTAATTTGTTAGTAGTAATCGTTCTCGCGCTCTCCATTTGTGTTTTGAGAGATGCTGCAGCGGCATCCAGCCCTTTTGCTAACTCCTCATTTTCATACCTCTCCATCGCATCTT
>JABDBC010000037.1 GCA_013288825.1 Chlamydiota bacterium | reverse complement strand
TCCCTTCTTGCTGAAAACTGTTCGCAACAAAGATTAAAGGAAATCATATAAATATCTTGATGTTCTTTAAAAGAATGCGTAAGAGAAAGACCTTTCTCAAAACAATGGAATAGATTTGACGCAATTTGCTTATTCCCTTTGCCAAGTTTCCATGCAGACTGATTTTCCTCTTCATAAAACACCAATTCCGTGGGAGTTGGGGAATCAATCTGATACACAACAAGACGCAAACTATTGATCCGAACTAATGAATTCGAAGTCGATAACTCAATTCTCATCTGTTTTATGGGTTTTTTAAGCGACCATAGCTTGGTAAAACAATAAAACTTCCGATTTGGATTGCTGCGCATTTCAATGAGCTGCACCGCACGTTTTTGCAAACCATTGCCTTGATCAATGTAGATCCGTAGAGGAAAAGTATCATGGGAATAAAAACAATCTGGGGGGACTTTTAACATGCGCACCGTCTGATAAGCTAATGCCAGTTTGTCATCGTACCGAGCTGCGTAGGCGGCGGGCCAGGTGATCTTCCAGTCTTCATAGGTCGAAATTCGATGAGGAAGGATATCCCCGATGAATTTCTGGTAATATTGGTTTTTTCCAAGTTGATGGGGGTGGCCGCGACCGCTGACATGATCGTGTTCCCAATTGCTGAATTGGTTTGCCTCTTCGCTTGTAGGATAGCTTGCAGAGCGCAGTAAGATCTGTCGCATTTGCTCTTGAAATCGCTCCGATTTTACATCTAATGCAATGAGGCCATTTTTAAGGTTTTCCCCCAAAAGATCTCCAAAGGCTGCTATGCCCTTCTGAACAATCATTCCTTCATCTCTTTGAATATCTTTTGTCATTGCTGCGGGTGCTATGATTTTGCCTTTGTCATCTATCTCTTGCAGCGACCCCTTGCCCACACCTGCAAGGGCAACTTGTTCGCAAATATAATGGCCTCGCATGATAGCTTGGTTCACACCCCAAGGAAATCCCGCTTTCAGCAAAAAACCTTCTCTGATATATCCATGAAGCAATGACAAATGCGATTTCTCGCTTGTGCCTAGGTAAAGACCATGAATGGGAATTTGATATCCTGCCATAGCGAGTATTTTCAGCAGCATCCCTTGAGTTGTTCCGGCCCAACCAACATCCACTAAGACCATTTGTGAAAGGCTATTGAGGTCAACGATACTTGAAAGATATTTCAGAAAATTGCCTCTCCTTTTTGCGGAATAGGCGATCACTTGTTCTCTAATGGGTGCGTGAGCAATGAGATACTCAATGAGTTGATCCCCAAAAAAATCATTTTCTAACTTGACATTCCCATACTTTGCAAACTTGCCAACACTTGAAAGATCGAGTCCGATTAAATGACAAAATTCCTCTACAGTAAACTTTGAAGCGGGATGGCAGTTCATCAAGGCAATTAACTCATTTTTATCGCAGGAGAAGATTGAAGCCTTTACCATGAATTCTCTTGAAACCCACATTTCAGTAGGTTCTAGAGATACATTCGGATAATATGGCGCCATCTGTCGTATCATTTTGTTATACAAATCCCCTTCACGCATCAAACAAAAGAGACGTGTAGCTCCTAAATCTTCTGCGCGCCTGTAAAGCCAAGCAACGAAAGCAATCACAAAAGGACCCAACACTGTGGCTCCATAACGCCATAAGAAGCGTTCTCGTGCATTACATTGAAGCAAATCGGTATGATGACTGATACTGCTTCGGAGTGCTGAAAAGCCGAAATCCCCTTGATGTGGATCTAATTGCAGTGTGCGCAATCTCTCCTCTTTCGGCCACTCTCTTTCGATGACCGTTAAGAGTCCTTCTGCATATTTTTCAAAAAATATAGTGCGAATCCCTTCTGAAGAAGCCGCTGCAACGTCACTTAAGTAGTTGTCACCAATATGAAGAACTCTATTGGACAGAACTTCCTTTTTAGACAGAATCGTCTTGAACAGACCATAGCGTTTTCCAAAACCTGCATCTGATGATGAAAAAATTTCATCAACTAATGGAAGAATGCCCTCAGAACGATCCAACAAAGCTCTCAATTGGATTTCAGAGAAGTAAGTATCGGAAACAAGGACAACCTTAATGCGCTTTTTTTTAGCGTATCGAATCAGTTCGACAATATTCTGGTCGAGATTTGTAAGTTGTTTTTCCAAGGCGAATTCGAGATTCACAAGATCGTCGACATCGGATTCGTTTATAATTCCCTTTTTACCTAATACCATTTCCTCAATGGATATCTTGGTGAATATTCCGCTCAATACCCAATAGATCTCTTGCAGGGTCACTTCAGCAGGTTGTTTTGGATCGTCCTGCTTTTTCTGTCGCGCAAACCGCTCAGCTTCAATGCGAAGAACGGCAAATCCTTCTGAAGAGACTGCCTCAATGAGCCACCCTTCCTCTTTCAATTTGGCTCCAAGAATCATGAATATATCGAAGGCTAACGGTGCCTTACGCCAAACGAGAGTGTCAAAAATGTCGAGGGATAGGACATCGATCTCTTTCGAGTCGATCAGTTGATAGGCCGGAAGCAATCTTGTGTCCGTATTCATAAACGGGGGTCTGTTTTCTGTATGATGTAGCTCACGTTTTTTTGATTAAAGCCCTTATAGCCCTCCCTACGCTGCAAATTCTCCAAATGGCTCCCAAGGGCTCCCTTAGTTCGGAATTTCTCTGCCTGCTCAGCCGTAATTTGCCCTTTCTTCAAAAGATTATCAATTCTACGACTATCCACAGGCCACATCTCCCCTTTTGTAAATGCTTGTCGTAAATATGTAAATGAACTGAAGGGCTCCATCATCCCAATCCCTTTGTCAGCTAAATCCCGGGTCAGTTCATCAAACATAAACTGCGCTTCAAGATGATGCATGCCCCCCTTTAAAATGGAATCCCCATGCAAAGCACACCAAAGACCCACTGTCGATAGCTTTTCACTTTCTGGCAACGTCTGATAACGATAATCAATCTCCAACTCTTCCGAATTGAGATCGACATCCAAAAACAGGATCAAGCGAGTATTCCGATGCTCCATAATCTGCGCTCCCCAACCTGCCTCCTTGCCGGCATAATAACGCTCGCGACAAAAAAATCCCATCATCTCAAATAAGCGTACAAGTTGGGAAAAATGGCGCCTCGAAGAACGAAATGTATGGTGATCGTGATTTGCCCACCCCATTCCTAGACGATCCTGCCGATTCTTTTGCAGCTGACCTGCAGTATTTTTCGCCTGCCAATAATCTCTTTCACACTGCAATACAATCCAAGCAGCCAAATCCTCTCCAACGAGCTCTATGATCCGACTGGCTAATGCTAGGGTATGTGTCATGGCCTCATCTTCGTCCACAAGATCGCGCGGACGCGATTTCCACAACTCAATGGAATGAAGATATCGCTCGACATATTGAGCGTCGTGATGGATGGGTTCCATCGTGTGGGAAAAGCGCCTTTCTACGACTGATAACGTCACGCCCCCTTCCGTGGATACGGCACAGCGACGGAATTCGCTAAGGAGTGTTCCTTCAATCAGACCTGACATACCCCTGACCATGAGATAATCCGCAATGCTCTCAACAGTTACAGCAATACCAGTCATTCCTTCATTTTTGTCATACAGGACAACTCTTGGGAGCTGAGCGCCAGGATGATGAAAAATTCGGTATGATGCTGTGGCGGCCTCAGAGACATATCCAGCAGATGTTAACTCAGATTCAAAATGGGCAGAGTTGACAATTGATACGTGATCGAGCCAGTCAAAAAGCCGTGTGCTTGTCTGTTTATAGAGGTCGTCCTGAAGTTGGGCAATAGCCGGATTCCGTTTGCATGCGTCTTCTAATAGTTTTAGGACAAGCGCCTCAGCCTTGGGCTCACATTTCCATTGATACGTGGTAATAGCGGTCATAATTGCCCCTTATAGTTTTATTTTCACTGTAAGAGCTGTTGTGTAAAAAGACAAGATCTGTAAAAGTTGTTCTTTTCTTTGAGAGGAAAAGGACAAGGGACCTAAAGGACATAAGGGACATAAAGGACAAAGGGACATAAAGGACAATGCAACTGTCCTTTACGTCCTTTATGTCCTTTAGGTCCCTTGTCCTTTATGTCCCTTTTAGGGGAAAACGTTTATGATTAGCCGCGTTTGTTTCTTGGTAAATTACAACTTGTACGAATCAAAACGTCACTTTACCCAGAAATTAATGGAAGCTTTAAATCGACTAAACATCGAAACACACTTGATCGATCTCCAAGAAAACCCTTTCGAAGCGGAAACAGCACTCGAAATCCAAGAATTTGCCCCTGACCTCACCGCTTCATTTAACTCCATTCAAGCCTTACCCTCAGGCAAATTTCTTTGGGATATCTTGCAAATCCCCCATCTTTCCATCATTGTCGACCCCATACAATACTCAATGGATCTCATCAAAAGTCCTCTTTCTATTATCACCTGTGTCGACCGATTTGATTGCGAATATGTCCGCAAACAGGGTTTCAATAATATCTTCTTTTGGCCCCATGCAACGGATAAAGATCTCCAAATAAAAGGGGGAGAAAAACCCTATGACATCGTCCTCATTGGCAGTTGTTATGACTACGAAAGCATGCGGAATTCCTGGAAAGAACGCTATTCACCGAAAATCCAAAAAGCGTTGGCGTCGGCATCAGAAATGGTGCTCGCAAATCGCACGATGACTTTAGTGGATGCATTGACAGCAGCTTTAAAAGAATGTCGTGCAGAGCCATCGGAATATGATTTCATGACGTGCTTTTATGACTTTGACAACTGCGTGAGAGGTTTTGATAGGGTAAATTTAGTGCGCGCGATTAAAGATTATCCGGTCCATATTTTTGGGGATATGATGTCCGATGATGATCGATATCAACTAGATTGGCGAGATTATTTATCTGACAAACCCAATGTGACAGTACACTCAGGAGTCCCTTTTGCAACATCTCTTGAAGTCTTGCAATTGAGTAAGATTTGTCTGAATAGTGTCCCCTCTTTTAAAAATGGAACACATGAACGGATCTTCAATAGCTTAGCTTGTGGGGCTTTGCCATTATCAAGCCCAAGCATATATTTGGAAGAGTGTTTTAAAGCTGGCAAAGAGATTGCGTTCTACCAACATGGGTACTGGGATGAGTTGAATGCAACGATTGACGATATTTTGATTCATGAGAAAAAGCGTCAAACGATGGTGGAAGCAGGAAGGGCTAAAGTGATGGCCGAGCACACCTGGGATGCGCGTGCAAGACAGCTTGTCGAGCACTTAAGCAAGCTATAATCCCGCCCCGGAATTGTGCTCGCAAAAGCCACTGCACACGGCCCGAAATTGTGCCCACAAAAGCCACTGCACACGGCCCGAAATTGTGCCCACAAAAGCCACTGCACACGGCCCGGAGGGCTGTTACAATTTAGCCCAGGCTGAGCGCTGCCCCGGAGGGGCAAGCGAAGCCTGGGAAACGGCCCCACACATACATCTCGCCCCGGTAGGGGCGCTACCTAATCAAGTATTTTGAATCAAAAGATCCTGGCTAGATCTTACCCACACTTGCACCCACTTTGATGACCAAGTTTGTTACGTTGTCTGCGTCTCCCTTGCCATTCTTCTCACGCTCTTGCTGATTTTTTACCGATTTCCTTGTCAATGCTTCCGCTATTTCTTTTGCATCTTCTCTGAAATTCTTCGATATAACCTCTATAGTTTCTGTCTCGTCGACAAAGTTAATGGCACCATCAGATCGCAGAACAAGTATATCACCAATTTGTAGATTTGTTACAGTTGTTTGAGATATGCATGTGCTAAGACACATACTTGCATCTCCTATTGATATTCCAATACCCCCCGATCCGCGCCCTAACTTATGTCCCATAATTTGTTCAGCTTTTTCATGTACGCGTTGGCTGACAAAATTTAATACACGAGAAATGGGAGTAGAACGGATCTGTCCACCTACATTGCGATAGATATTTGCCTCAGAATCCCCGACAGTGTTAGTATATACTACCCCATTAGGCGTGATATAAGTCATGACTGCAGTTGTTCCACCATAAGATGTCCATTTCGTACACACTTCGTTGTTAATCTGGTGTGTAAGTGTATCGAATGCCTTCCGAACATTATTCTCTTTGTCTTTAAGCATACTAGGAAATCGGTTTTTAAACTCTCGATTTGCATATTTTGCAACCTGAGTTCCAAAAGAAGATTCAGCAGTACCCTCTTTAGGAGGGCCATGGCCATCAAATACGGCTGCAAAAAAGCCCTCGGAAAACTGAAAGGAAGAGTGCGTGTCTTCCATTTCTTTCGCATAAATTCCAAGATCGTGAGCTGAGCCAACAGAAAGCTTTATTGTCGAAGCCACTTCAGCAAGAGTCTGATCTTTTTGAAGGGATTCTCTGGCTCTATCGAGTTCCCTTACTCGAAAAGTTATATCTTGAAGCGATGGAAGGTTCCACCTATCTACAAAAGGATTCGTAGACCCTAATTGTCTTCCTCCGCCCGATTCTTTCTTTTTTCGCTCATATTCATTTCGATGTATCTCCAGAGCAGTACGGCCTCTTTTATGCATTTTTCGCAAGATTTCATCATTAAATATTTGTCGCACGGATTCTTTGCTCTTACACAAGTCTACTATTTTCATAATAAGAGCGACTAAGGCTCCTAAAGCTGGTAAAAACAATAATACAGCTATTGCTCTATGCTTAAGAGAGAGCGTTTCATACTCATAATCACGTGCATAAAAATTGGCTCTCTGCCAATGGCGGATTGCATAAGGCACTCCACCAAAAACAAACCCTGTCAATGTGATGGCAAGACATTCACGAGCTGATATGCCATATTCAAGTTGATGAAGATGTAAAGATAATGTCATAAACTTACGACACCCTAATTACTAAGTTTGATATGTTGCCACCTTCAGATTCTTTGCTAACTTGCTCTGTTAAATTTTGAGCCACAACTTTAGGACAGAAATGACGAGGGTTAAAGATCTCTCGATTAAGATCTGCAAGCGATTTCTCATGAGTGCGTTTAAATATTGCTCCTCTCGATCTGAGAACTATGGTATCGTGCACCTGTACTCTTGATACTGTGATTAAACGGATTCGACGGTCCAGGTCTTCACTCCCGATGTTCTCAATTGATCCATGAATCGAGAGAGGAATGGCCATGGTCTTTGATAATCCCCCATTACTTCGATAAATATTAGCTTCACAACCCCCAATTGTATTCGTAAAGGCCAGTCCATTTGGGTCTATGTACGTCATCACTGCGGAGGCTAGACTTGGATTCTTCCATTCTAGGAGGACCTCGTCATGAATTCTATTTGTTAGTGATGTGAAAGCCGCTTGAACATTACCACCCTTGATTTTAAGGATTCTGGGAAACCATTTTTTAAACTCTGCATTTGCATATTTAGCTACATGATTTCCATTAGTCCCATCAAAAACAGCAGCAAAAACCCCTTCATTAAACTCTAAGAAAGAATGTGCGCCTTCCATCTTCTTTTCTTGACCTTTATTACAAGCAAAACCATGAGCAAATTTAAAAGGCTTTCGGTCTGTTGCACTATCTAACCTTTGAATTTCTGCAAGTTTTGGAAGATCCTGCTGTGTTATAAAGGGATCTCGATCTCCCTTATCATTAGCTTCAAGTCCCGAACGATGCAAAAATAAAGTATCGCTAGCTTGTTCGTGCATATTACCTAACATTTTACTTCTATTATCTGGGCTGAATTCTTCGGGTTTCCCTAAAGGCGTTTTGGTTTTGCATAAGTCGACGATTTTCATGATGATAGCGACTAAAGTCCCCAGTGCAGGCAAAGCCAATAGAACAGCGATTGCTTTATGTTTAAGACAGACAGACTTTTGCTCCCCCTTATAAGACTGAGCCATTTCCCAGTGGCGCATAGCGAAAGGCATTCCCCCAAACAAAACAATTCCTGTGAGTGCAATGCCCATGCCTTCGCAAGCTGAAATGCCATATTGACGTTCATGAAAATGTAAAGATAATGTCATAAAAAAACTCCATAATTTAAAAACTAAAATTAATTGTAAACTATTGTTAAATATAATTCAAATAAAATGTTATTAAAATTAAACAAACTTTTTAACAATGGACGAGATGGACAGTAATGGACATGGACAACATGAGTAATTGCAGAAGTGCCGGCCCTCCGGGACGGTATTATTGGTTGGCGATTACCCAGGCTTCGCTTACCCCTCCGGGGAGCTTCAGCCTGGGCTATTATGTGAACAGGCCCTCCGGGCTGTATGTGGATACTTTTGTTTGAAAATCAATTTTTCACAATGCCCGGAGGGCTGTTTACATAATAGCCCAGGCTGAAGCTCCCCGGAGGGGTAAGCGAAGCCTGGGTAACTGCCAAATAATAATCCCGTCCCGGAGGGCCGGTACTTCTGCAATTACCTCGTAATGGACAAAATGGACATTTGAATCAAAATTATTGTCCACTACGGTCCATTATCGTCCATTCAAGTCCACTTCGGTCCATTCACGTCCATTCCATCCATCCCCATTATTGTTTGAACTTTTCTCTGAGAGAAGCTACACTCTAGTAATCCTTTTCTCATAACCCCAACACTATTGAGGTCTTTTTTTGAGTACAGATGAAAACTCCTTAGATGCAGAGCTCGAGAATGCCGTTCTGGCAACATTGAATCCCTCATCAAGTGGACAGCCTAAAAAAGATACTTCCCCCGAAGAGCTCTACATTCTCCCCATTGTCAAACGTCCCTTTTTTCCAGGAATGGCCGCACCCATCGTCATCGAGGCAGGTCCTTTTTACGAACTCATGAGAGTGATTGCCAAATCTGAGCACAAATGCATCGGTCTAGTGCTCATGGAAAATGAACAAGTCGACATCTACAAAGCAGCCCTTAAAGATCTGTTTCCAGTCGGCGTGCTGGCACGCGTACTGCGCATCATTCCCATCGAACAAGGCGGTGCACAAGTTATTCTGAACATGGAAAAGAGAATTGTCCTTGGAGAAGCTGTCCTGACGGCACCATTCTTAAAAGCTAAAGTTACCTATGTCGAAGATCAACCCATTCTATCTGCAGAACTCAAAGCCTATTCCATTAGCATTATTTCCACGATCAAAGAGATTCTCAAACTGAATCCCCTTTTTAAAGAGGAACTGCAGATCTTTCTAGGACACTCAGACTTCACAGAACCTGGAAAACTAGCAGACTTCGCTGTGGCCCTTACAACAGCAACCCGAGAAGAGATGCAAGAAGTTTTGGCCACCTTTGACATTACCATGCGGATCGAAAAAGCACTGATCCTACTGAAAAAAGAGCTCGACATTAGCATCCTTCAAAGCAGCATCAATAAAAAAATCGATGCCACCATTACCAAAAGCCAAAAAGAGTTCTTTCTCCGAGAACAGCTCAAAACGATTAAAAAAGAACTGGGAATCGAACGGGACGACAAGTCCTTAGATCGTGAAAAATTCGAAGCCCGCATCAAACAGAGAACCATTCCAGAAGACGTACAAAAAGTCATCAATGATGAAATGGAGAAGCTTTCGGTGCTGGATGTACAATCGGCAGAGTATGGAATCTGCCGCTCCTATCTCGACTGGCTCACACTGATTCCTTGGGGCATCTATGACAAAGAAGAGCACGATCTCAAAAAAGCCCGTATAATTCTTGAGGAGGACCACTATGGCCTTGAGGAAATCAAAACACGTGTACTCGAATTCATGGCTGTGGGCAAGTTAACGGGGAGCGTTAAAGGGAGCATTATCTGCCTCGTTGGGCCACCAGGAGTGGGTAAAACGAGCATTGGAAAAAGTATTGCCCGAGCCTTAAATCGCAAATTCTATCGATTTTCTGTCGGTGGCATGCGCGATGAAGCCGAGATCAAAGGGCACCGACGTACCTACATCGGAGCCATGCCAGGGAAACTGATTCAGGCTTTGAAAATTTGCCAAGTCATGAACCCCGTCATTATGCTGGATGAAGTTGACAAAATGGGGGTGAGTTATCAAGGCGATCCCGCATCAGCACTACTCGAAGTGCTTGACCCCGAACAAAATAACTCATTCTTAGATCACTATTTGGATGTCCGCTGCAACCTTTCAGACATTCTTTTCATCGTCACTGCAAACGTCCTGGACACCATTCCAGAGCCCTTAAAAGACAGAATGGAAATATTGCGCCTTTCTGGCTACATTTCTCAAGAAAAAGTCGAAATTGCTAAGAGATATCTCATTCCACGCAATCGCAAAGTCATGGGATTGCATGTCAAAGATATTGAATTTTCACCCGAAGCATTGCGCACCATCATCAATAACTATGCCCGTGAAGCAGGTGTCCGCATGCTTGAAAACCAAATCAAAAAAGTCATGCGAAAAGTGGCGATGAAATTGGTCGAGAAACCAACAAGGAAATCGAAATCAAAATCCCAAAAAAATAAAACTGAGCATTTTGCACACATCACCCCTACCGAGCTCAAGGAATACCTTGGGAAACCAATGTTCACAAGCGATCTCATCTATACTAAGCCTCCCACAGGAGTAAGTATCGGGCTTGCATGGACCTCTTTAGGAGGCACTCCTCTCTACATTGAAGCGATCAAAGTGACTGCGGAAAAAACAGAAATGAAGTTGACGGGGCAAGCGGGCAACGTCATGAAGGAATCTTCTGAAATTGCCTGGAGCTACCTCCACAGCGCTATCCATCGATATGCCCCAGGATATACCTTTTTCCAAAAATCACAAGTCCACATCCACATCCCGGAAGGGGCAACGCCAAAAGATGGCCCCTCAGCAGGTATCACGATGGTGACTGCCCTCCTATCTTTGTTAAAAGATACTCCAGTGAAAGATAAGCTTGGAATGACCGGTGAACTTACCCTAATAGGTCGAGTCTTGCCTGTGGGAGGAATCAAAGAGAAGTTTATTGCAGCAAAAAGAGCTGGTCTTAAATTTATCATCATGCCAAAAGAAAATCTACGCGATTATGAAGAGCTTCCCTCTTACATTAAAAAGGGGATTACAGTACATTTTGTAGAACATTATGATGAAGTATTTAAAATAGCATTTCCTGGAGGATAATCGTCGTGAGTAAATCATGGAAAGAACACAGCCAAAGCAAGATTATTCCCCCAGAAGCTTTGAAAAATCATGTCGAAAGCTTACGTAAAAAAGGAAAGACAATAGCAACTCTAAATGGCTCTTTTGATCTGATGCATGCCGGCCACTTGCACATCATCTACGAAGCATCAAAAGCCGCTGATGTGTTAATTGTAGCCCTCAATACTGACAGGTCTATTCAGGAATATAAAAGCCCATTGCGACCAATTATTTCACTTGAATACCGTCTGCAGATGATGTCAGCATTAGGTTTTGTCTCGTACGTCACTTGGTTTGATGAGACTGATCCTAAGAGAATTCTGAGCGTAATTAAGCCTGATGTCCATGTGAACGGAGCAGAGTACGGACAAAATTGCATTGAAGCAGAGACGGTCAAGATGAATGGTGGAAAGGTGCATATTGTGGAGCTGGTTCCAGGACTATCAACATCTGAAATCCTGAAAAAAATCAACACCATCCAGAACACGGATAACAAACGCATTTAATAAAACAAAAGCCTGGTGCCCATGTGTTGCATGTATGCCTAGGAAGAAAAGTAACAGGATAGGCAGGATCGCAAGCGGCAGGATAGGAAGGATGGCAAGCATCCTCTTGATATACAAAGAATTTCCAATGGATCTATGGCCTCCGGCCATAGATCCATTGGAAATTCTTTTGAAATACAAGAGGATGCTTGCCATCCTTCCTATCCTGCCGCTTGCGATCCTGCCTATCCTGTTACTTTTCTTCCTGGGCACGCAACACACAGGCATGGGTATATTGTTGGGGTGACACGAATAAGGAGTTTATGCGGTTAATTTGTACTTTTGATGATCAACAGCAAGCCTACACATTTTCAACTTTCCTGAAACAAAACGGAATTGAAAATCAGCTCGAAATCGACGTCAGCCGCGATTGGAGCAGCCACGAATATGGGGTTCCCGCCTGCAAAATTTGGGCCATTGACGAAGACCAATTCGAAGCCGCTCTCCAATTTGCTGAAGAATTCAAAAGCGATCCCCTCAATCCACGCTTTGCGATAAAGCCCAATCAAATTCCTCCGCAAATCGTTGTTGAAAATGTCACTTCTCAAACAGGCGATTCCCCCCAAACGCCCATTTCTAAGATGCGTGAACCTATGGGAGCCATTACACGCTATCTATTGCTCATTTGTACTTTCTTACTTGTTTCAGCCGCATTATCCTCCCCAACCGTGCCAGCCAAAATCCCTGCCTATTTGAACCCAACACCTGTCTATTCTCCACCGATCAATAAAGCACTAATGTTTGACTACCCAGAAGCATTCCAACTCGAAGACAAACTCATCGAAACTTATGGTCTCGAAAATCTTGTAAAACCTGATTCATTACCTGCCGAAGCACGTAAACTGATTGTGCAAATAGAAAATACCCCCTACTGGCAAGGAGTCTACCCTAAAATTGTAGAGCATTTCCAAAATCCAGACGCTCAATGGACCTTCAACACTCCAATGTTCGAAAAAATTAAACAAGGGGAATACTGGAGACTATTTACTCCATGCCTACTCCACAACGACCTCTTGCACCTATTTTTTAATATGATCTGGCTCGTAGTCCTTGGAAAACAAATAGAAGCCCGAATGGGTAAAGCCCGTTACATCCTGTTTATTGTCATTGTCGCCATTATCACAAATATTGCACAATATCTGATGAGCGGCCCTAATTTCCTGGGCTTCTCTGGAGTGCTTATGGGGATGGTGACCTATATTTGGAGGCGGCAAAGACAAGCCGCGTGGGAGGGGTATCAATTGGAAAAAGGAACCTTTAACTTTATTGCTTTTTTCATTCTCTTTCTCGTGACTCTGCAAATTATCTCCTTTTTCCTTGAAACACAAACAAAAACAACGTTGCCCATTGGAATCGCCAATACAGCACATCTTACAGGCGGCATTATGGGAATAATCCTCGCAGGATTCAAATTTTTCTCCTGGCGCCAAAAATCCATTTAAAGGTTCAATAAGTATCCTATGAGCGTTCGCGACATCATTATTCTTGGCACATCAAGTCAACAACCCACCCGTACACGCAACCACGGAGCATATCTTGTTCGTTGGAACGATGAGGGGCTTCTTTTTGACCCCGGCGAAGGGACACAGCGGCAATTCATCTATGCCAATGTCGCTCCTACCACAGTGAACAGAATCTTCATTTCCCATTTTCATGGAGACCACTGTCTTGGCCTTGGCTCGATGCTCATGCGCTTAAATCTCGACAAGGTCACCCATCCTATCCACTGCTACTATCCTGCAAGCGGAAAAAAATACTTCGATCGCCTTAGATATGGCAGCAGCTACCACGAGACAATCACCGTCATCGAACACCCTGTTAGTGAGGCTGGACTCGTAGAAAATAACGAACACTTCAAAATCGAAGCAACTTTTCTGGAGCATGGCATCGAAAACATTGGATGGCGCATTACAGAACCAGATACGCGCAAATTCGATGAAGCCAAACTACGCGACTTCCGCGTTTATGGACCTTCAGTCCGAGAACTTATTGAAAAGGGGAAGGTCTCGATACAAGGAAAAGAAGTCACCCTTGAAGAAGTCAGTTGGATACGCCCTGGAGATAGCATTGCAATTGTGATAGATACCCGTTATTGTCAAAATGCTATCGATATCGCTCGGAATGCAAGGGTACTCCTTTGCGAAAGCACCTACTTAGAAACACACCGCGACCTTGCTTATCAACACTTCCACTTGACTGCAAAGCAAGCTGCAATGATCGCAAAGGAAGCCAATGCAAAGCAATTGATCCTCACCCATTACTCAGCGAGATATCTTAACTTAAAGGAAATGGAAACCGAGGCTCAAGCGATTTTTCCCAATAGCTTTGCGGCCGAAGACTTGAGGGTTTTCCCTTTCCCCAAAAACGAATAAAACAAAGATCACAAAGATGCATCAGGTAGGCTAAAGCACAAGACAGGAATAGGAATCGTGGAAAAAGAAAAGTAACAGGATAGGCAGGATCGCAAGCGGCAGGATAAGAAGGATAGTAAGCATCCTCTTAATATTCAAAGAATTTCCAATGAAATTAAGGCCGGGAGGCCTTAATTTCATTGGAAATTCTTTTAAATTATAAGAGGATAAATACTATCCTCCTTATCCTGCCGCTTGCGATCCTGCCTATCCTGTTACTTTTCTTCTTCGACGTTTCCTGTCTTGCACATTAGCTTGCCTTGTGCCTGAGCTTGTCTGGTTCATCTTTGTGATCTTTGTTGACTAACAACTTGGAGGTAGTATCAATGTTTATCCAATCGGCGTATCAATTTCTTGAGCATCTGAGATCGGTCAAAAATGCCTCAGAACATACAATACGGAATTATTGCATCGACCTCAATGCTTTGAAGAACTATCTTGAAGCCTCCCTCTTAAAAAATTGCAAACAAGAAGACTTCCCAGATAAAATCTGCTTCCACAGCCCTTACAAGGATCGCTGGAAAGGGAAAGATGACATCCTTCCTATCGAAACAATCGATAAAAAAGCCATCAGAGGATTTCTGGCTCACTTAAGCGAACATAATCAAAACAAAAGAACCATCGTCCGACGCCTCTCCTCCCTCAGAACCTTTTTCCGATATGCCGTTTCCCAAAATTTAGCCCCCCTAAACCCCGTCGAAGACCTCGAAACACCTAAACTTGATAAAAAAATCCCCGTTTCCATCTCTTACGATCAAGTGAAAAAAATGTTTGATCAACCCGATTGCAACAGCTATCTAGGGCTGCGCGATCGAGTGATGATGGAGTTACTATACAGCTCTGGTTTACGCGTAAGCGAACTCGTAGCATTAAATCGTGCTGATATTGATACTAAAAGCCTCCTCATTAAACTAAAGGGAAAGGGAAAAAAAGAAAGAATCGTCCCAATCACAAAAAATGCCGCTGAATGGATCACCACTTATCTAAATCACTCCGAAAGGCATATGGAAATTGATGGCCACCAACCCGAAGTAGACTCACAAGCCATTTTTCTTAATAAATTCGGCACGCGATTGACAATGCGCTCAGTGGATAGGCATTTTGATAAGTACCTCAAAGCCAGCGGTTTAGCAAACAAAATCACTCCGCATACGATACGCCATACTATAGCGACTCATTGGCTCGAAAATGGTATGGACCTCAAAACGGTACAAGTGATGCTGGGACACAGTTCCTTGGCAACAACAACGATCTACACACAGGTGTCAACCAAGCTAAAAAAGAAAGTCTACGACGCTGCGCACCCACGAGCTTAAAAAAGGTATTTTTGCAGCAATTGTGGGCGAAGAGCCGCCCTTGCAGGGCTCAGAATTATATCCGAATTTATCCAGGCCTTCGATCGCCCTTTCAGGGCTTCCTCAGCCTGGGCTAGATAAAGACGCATCTTCGATGCTCAGCAAAGCGATTGCTTTCAAAGATCCTTACAAGAAAAATCCTGTGCTAAGCATCAAAGATGCGTCTCTATCTAGCCCAGGCTGAGGAAGCCCTGAAAGGGCGATCGAAGGCCTGGGTAAATTCGGATATAATTCTGAGCCCTGCAAGGGCGACTCTTCGCCCACAATTGCTGGTATTTTTGTACAAATGTACAATCCCACTTTACATAAAAATAGGTAGCTTGCTATAATAAAGTAAACAAGACAGGAGGCTGACATGGACAAGCGTTATAAAAGACTTAGCGTAGAATTTCCTGCTGAAGAATATGTCTATCTCAAAATGGCATGTGCAAAGAAGGGCGTCTCTTTGAAGGATTTCGTCACTCAAGCGGTCATAGTTTCTATTGATGATTATGAGAATGAACTAGCCGTTGCTTCATTAAATGAGGCTTTAACAGATGAAAATTTAAAAAACGCTATACCCTGGGATCAAGCAAAAAAAAAACTGGGGTGGACTAAACAGAAATGAAATATAAGGTTGAAATACTTCCACCGGCCTTAAAGACTTTAAAAACCATTGATACTAGATACTGCATTAAGATAATGGAACGCATTGATCTTCTTCAAACCGATCCCAGACATCATGGAAGTATTAAACTTTCAGGAGTTGAAAACTCATATCGAACACGCGTTGGCGTTTACCGCATTGTCTATAAAATCTACGACGAGAAGCTCTATGTCGCTGTGGTGAATATCGACCATCGGAAGGACATATATAGATGAAGACCGTGAAACTGCTAAGACGATGCCCAGTCGCGCCACGGCTCCGCTATCCCATCCACCACTTTTGGGATATCCATTGCCAGAAATACTTCTGCAAGAACCGATGTTATCACCCCATCAGCCTGTAACGCCTCTATCTTCGTCTTAAAAAGATCGTCTAATTCTTCAGCCGCTGCCTTGCCGTCTACTTCAGCCTTTGGATCTATGTTCGCCAATTCTGAAGTCAATCGTTCTAACATAAGCATCCCAATGACCTCAACATTGCGATTTAGGAATGCCTTAAAACTTCTCAATTCTGTTTCATGAATCAACGCTGCACGAGCTGCACCTTTAAATGTCACTGTGCCAGGAAATGGACTCGTAGCAGCAAGCTTTTTCCTCTCCTCATCCTGACGCTCTCCCAGTTTTCCTTTGATAGCCTGGCCAGGTGAACTGAAAAATTTAGTCAAGAACTGCAAACCACTAGCGGTAATCCGATGCTTAATCCCTGTCCCACTTTCATGTTTCTTAAGTATTGCATTAATATTACCTTTAATGATCGTCAAATGCTCTTTTTCGAATTCTTCTAAAGTACGGCCCCTTCCCTTCAATACATGCTCCATGACTATTTTTACAAATTCAGGGGAATCATCGCTGATTCCTTTACTTTTAACAACATGATAAGCGGCAGCTAAATCAGTAAATATATCCAATCCCTCTGCTGCCAATTTCTCAACATTGCCCTTTTTAAATACTGCACTTAAAGTTGCAATTAAATCTGGCCTTAACGCTTCTACCATCCCCCCCTTTATGTTTCCAGGTTTAGCCAATACATCAATAATTGACCCAAAATGGGGGTATACTTTCATTTGTTCACGAAGAACTCCTTTTGGGGAATATTTCGCCTGCAATTGTCCTTCAATCTTCGGCACGACCTTAGGGATCACGTCTTCAACCAATTTCTGGTGGAGTGCTTTGCTTAGCCTATCTAAAATAGGGTTTATTATTAAACGAGAAGCCGCGCTACTGACTGCATCTCTAACCCGACTCAAAGCAGAACCAGAGCTTTCAAGAGCCTCTTTTGCAACTCCACTGCTGGCATCTGAAGGCGGAGCAGCAGTGTCGGGAGCACGCTTCGGCTTCTGTGTGGGAAAACTTGCACCCGTTGGATCGTATTCTGGATCCGGAGGATTAGTGATACCGGCAGACATAAACACACCATTATTAATAAAATAAAGATTGCGTATCTTAATTTCATTATAACAGTAGTGTAAATAATTAGTTTAATATTTTTTAAATTAATTAACTATCAGAAACTTTCTAGATTTAACCACAGAGAAGAAAAGAAGGAAGAGCTATTGGTTTAACTTCGTCCAAAAAAGGCAGCTTTAATTATAACCCCCCTCTGCGTCTCCCCGCCTCCCCGTCTCTGCGTTAATCATTATAACGAATTTAACGCAGAGACGGGGAGGCGGGGAGACGCAGAGGGGGGTTATAATTAAAGCTGCCATTTGGACGAAGCAAACCAATAGCCCCTTCTCCTTTTCTCTCTGTGATCTCTGTGGTTAAATCTTACAGAAGTTTTTGCTGGAATTACTGGTTAACTAGATTGAATTGAACTTTGTATTTGACTGTTTTCCTGTTGAAATTTGCGACTAGAATCAATGACTAGAGAGGAAAGTTTAATGACACCGATTAGATTCGTCGCCAACATAAAGGTAATCGCAATATCAGCAAGAATCCAAATGAGATCGACATGAACCAAACTGCCTACAGGAATCAAAGCTATATATAAAAATCGGAATACACGCGCCTTTTTGGCACCAATGAGATAACCCAACGCCTTTTCACCACAATAAGCCCAAGCCAATATGGTTGTATAAGCGAACAAAATGAGAGCTATAATGACAATATAACCGCCAATAGGAGTTTTCAATCCCACAGAGAATGCATGAGTCACCATGTTTGTGCTTTGCAGTCCCGGTTCTTGCCATGCTCCGGTCAAAATAAGGACCAATCCAGTAGCAGTGCACACCACCATCACCATCAAAGGAGCGATTAGAGTAGAAATCCCATCGACAACAGGATTTTCTGAACGGGCACTGGCTTGCAGAATGGGAACAATCCCCGTGCCAGCATCTGTGGCAAAAAGACCCCTATCAAATCCAGTAGTGATCGCCTTTAACATGCTGAAACCCATCACCCCACCAACAACCGATGAGGAATTAAACGCATATTGGAACATTAGTTTGAATGCAGGCAGGATTTGTTCATAATAGGATGCAATAATAATGATTGCCGTGCCCAAATAGAGGATCGCTTTGAATGGAACGACATAGGAAGCAAAATTGGCTATGCGTGTAATGCCGCCTAATATGACGACGCCAACAATAGCGCCGACTGCCAAACTGCAATATAACGGATCAAATCCCATTTTACCGAGAGGAAGGATGACCGAATTGATCTGCGCAAAGTTACCAACAGTGATGGCTCCAAAAATTGTGAAAATAGCGAAAAGTGCAGCGAGGAAATTGTACTTTAGTCCATCGCGCAGATAATACATAGGGCCGCCGACATACTCGTTATCTTTTGTTTTATGTCGATAAAGAACGCCGAGGAGGCAGCTTGCGTATTGAATGACAGCTCCCAGAAAAGCCATGATCCACATCCAGACAAGAGCGCCTGGACCTCCCGTTGCGATAGCGACAGCCATTCCAGAAATGTTACCTGTGCCAAAATTTCCTGCTAGCACCGTGGAGATTGCTTCGAAGCGGCTGATGTTACCCTCACCGTCATTGTTTTTCTTGGTTAAACAGGCAAAGCTGGCCTTCAATTCTGAGATTTGCACACAACGAAGCCTGCAAGTCATGTAGATCCCAAAGCCTATCATAGCTGGAAAGATGACAAAGAGGGTGAAGCTATGATTAAAAACTTCGAGTAATGCCTTAAAATCCATGCAGAGGCCCTTGGTTAAAACAGCAAAATAATATATATAGATTTGGTCAAAAATGCAATTTCAGAGAGAATAAGCTTATCGATTCTGGCATTTTGTTGCAATTCTATAAAAAAGAGTTGGTCACAGCAGTTGCGGCGAAGATTTTCACACTATGGATGAGGGCAAATTTCAAGTATGGTTATCATCTTTTTCTCAGGACCGTAATGCCAAAAAATTCGATAGGCGCCTGGGGTATTTATTTTGAGCGTAAGATTCGAAAACATCTTCCCCATTAGGTCCTTCCATTTCATCATATTTATGTGTATTTAATGATGGGTGCTTTAGATTCTTATTCATTAACTTTAAACTTTTGACCACAGCTTTCAGAACGGTTTTCTTACTCTTGTCATCAATCAGCTCTTTTAAATCGTCTTCCGCATTTTCCGTGTACTTAAGATCGAATTCGTTACTTGTCATCGTTAACCATCCTATCCAATTCATCAGAACTAATAACTCTGCCCTTGCCTTCTTTTGATTGTCGGATTGATTCCTTAAGTCTTTTTCTAAATTCCTCTGTCTTGAGATCTTGAATCCCCTTTAAAATCATTGCATGAACAAAGTCTTTTATTGATAATCGTGCGTGTACACAAAGCGTTTTCAATATAAAGTGCTCATCTTCAGGAATATCAAAACTCAATCTAACCATATTTTCCTTCATGACAACCCCTCCCTATTCGATCCATACATTCATTCTCCCACATTACATATTTATATGTAAATATGTTTTTGCCATCTTTAACCAACTTAAATCTTCCTTTGAACGTTGTTAGAAAATGCACCTTCGAAAACATGTTAATTTGTTTAGTTCTGAAATGAGGTCGCTAATTATATTGTTCGGCCTAGATGCATCAAAATATGAATGTGATCTTCAACGCCATTGATTTTAATAACGGGACTCTTTAGACGATTTGCATTCCCACAAATGTATTGGAATAATTCTTTTTCAATCTTAGGAAGAATCCAGGGGTGCCTATTTTTAGTGCTAAAGACAATGTGTAATGGGATGTCTGCTAATGATTGTGGCATGTGATTAACCTCTTGTTGGATTAAAAGCCTTAAATGTCGTCCTTTCAGGACTCCAATAAAACGCATTGCACACCCAGGCCTCCGCTTCGCTCCGACCTGGGCTGTGAGTTGCCTGCCCTTCGGGCCTCAACACAAGGCATAATATTGACATCCAAGCATATGTTTTGGTCATCTTTAACCTTCGCGCTCATCTAAAGACTCAGATTCTTTGTCATACTTTTCTTTTGTTTCAGTCTCCTCTTCGTGAATCCCATCCATAGCACCTGCAGGAGGATTGTATTCACTAAAAATGTCCAGAATTGTGTCAGGAATACGGTCGCTAGACTTTGCACGAACTGCATCGCGATCAGTAATGAGGCGAAACAACTTTTTTTGAAAGACAGGTAGTATGCCCCCCTCTTTTTGAACTTTTCCACCTGCTTCAATTATACGATCATAGCTTTCCAAATATGCAGATGACATATACCTTCCCAATTCTGTTCTCCTCTTAGAAATACTACGAATGAACTCCTCAGTCGATTTATTAAAACCAACAATATAAAGAGAATCAATCAAATCCAAAAAAATGTTCCAATCAGAAAGATGTTCATCTCCAGTCATTTCATTCATCTTGATCTGTTGTTTTACGATATTTATCTCCATAATTTTATCAAGCCCTTGCAACGTGGCCGAAATAAATTCATTAAGCAATAAATGATCGTTTTCAGTAATTAGTTTTTCTACTAATTCATAATCAAAAGTTACGATCGCAACTTTAAAGAGTCTATCAATTTCTTTTTCAGAAAGTGAGCCTTTCCCCTTCTGAATAATACTATTGATAAGCTGGGCAACCCTTTTTCGATCAAGTCCATAGCCCTCTTTTACTCTATCATACCAATCTCTTGCTCTATCTGTATCTGTCACTACTACACCACTGCCTGTGGCTAGATACTCCTCTGCATATTCATTTAAATGATCTATAACATCAGATTTGTGAGTCTGATAAAACTCATCAAGCTTCGGTTGTAAATCGGGAATCACCGATTGGACTCTCAAGCTTAAATGAAGTACTAATTTGATCTGTTGTGGAGTTAGTGAAGTACTAGGTACCGAAAGGAATTTTCTTAGTAATTCCTGAATGACGCAATCGGAAAGGTCTGAGCGCTTTCCAATTGTAACCAACTCTGGGCTTTGCACTCCGAGGAGTTTAATCAACTGGATCACAGCATTTTGAGTGACTATCTTGTTCCTAATCGAACATCTTGATCGTGATAGATGATGCATAAAGTCAGCAATAGTCATTAAACAGGAATCACCTTGTAGCTCACGCACCTTTTTAAAATAATTTTTATATATATTGGTAACAATATCTTGCTGTCTTGAAAAACCACGATAATTGGTCAATGGATGTATTTCTAATAAGCCAGAAATTTCGTGAATATTAAGGTCATTGAGGAGAGTATCTTCTATACCTTCCCAATTACACTTTCCAAGCCAGTCCTGGCGGATCTGCACAATCAATCTATCAAAAGCTTCTGTTCCCCGTGTATGTTTAATAATAGCTTCCATTACTTGTTCCCTTTTTGGTAATGGCAACATAGTAGAACCATTATTAAGAAGAGGATCAATGCTTTCCAGTAAGACTTTAATTAGATTTGTATCTGTGACTATTTTAGAATTTTTGAGAATTCGTTCCAGAACTTTTATTCGTCCATTAAAAAATTTGTCGACTTGATCATTGGAATAGTCATCGGTGCGGTCCATTATCCAAAATTCCTTCACCATAGGTTGTACAACCAATTCTCCAACTGAGTGTGCCATCCCTTCTTTATACAAATCATATGCAATGCCTGGGAGTTGTCCTGTGAGTATGCCTAAGGTACTTTTGAAGATTGTGGCAAGACTTCCAATGATGTTCCGCGCTCTTCTTCCATTTCCGATAAAGGACGCTCCTATGTCGATCAATAAATCCAAGGAGGCGATGAAGATTAGAGCGATAGCGGCAACCCGTTTAATTACAGCTTTTAATAGAGCTGTTTTTACTTTATCACAGGTGGTAATACCATGCTGTTTAAGTTTAGCATCAAGATTTTCGCAATAATCTTCGACATAATTTATGAATTGTGCGGCTAAAGAAAAATAGCTCGTCTTAAA
>JABDBC010000036.1 GCA_013288825.1 Chlamydiota bacterium | reverse complement strand
TTTTCGACTGCGATATAAGCCATGTTTTCAGCAGCCGCGCCAGAGAGGATTCCGATCAATTGTTTAGCTACTCTACTAACCTCAGAACCAGTCATTGTCGATAGTTCTTCTACAGTAACACGTTTAGGTGCACACGGAGAACCATTACGTCCAAAAGAATGAAATGCTGTTACGGGAGTAAATGTGAGCTCTTTTTTTGTTGCAGTTGGCCCAGTTGGGGGAACTGCTGCCATAGCTACAGTTGGGGGCGTCACAGATACAGGTGTTAATATAGTAGACATATATATAATCCAAATAATTTAAATGGTTACGAGTAACAAAACAAAAATGTTACGGATATAAATTACATGGATTTGTTAAATATAATCAAGATAAAAGATTTTCTATTAAACCTCTGTGGTCTTTTCGGGATATACTTGGCCGGCTTCGAACAATCGCGTTCCGGTTGGCCGCTCATCCGGATCAAGCGATAGCATTTTTTTAATAAGTTCCCGAACATTTCTATCTTCAATTGACAGCCAATCTAGATCGAAAGGACGAAATTTCGCTATGGCAATTCGAATTTGCTCAACTGACGATGACGATTCTGGTATTTGGAACCATTTTGGCTTTTTTCCACCACTCCAAATATAATAAAGGACTATACCAAGAGCCCATATATCACTCTTGTGACTTGCCCTTCCATGAGTCATCATCTCTGGGGCCAGATAGTCCGGAGTGCCCCTAGGTTGCCCTAAGACATCATCTGTTGTGTAGCAAACAGATTCTACGTCCGCCAAAACAGCAGTGCATACTTTTTCACCTTCTTCTTGTTCCTTTTGTTCTTTTAGTTCTTTTCCACTTTTCTCATCTATTTCAGATTCGCGGATGAGAATATTGTCAAGTTTAATATCGCGATGCACTAAGTTATGCTCTTCTAACATCTTCATATGCGTGAAAAGGCTGTAAGTAAGAGAGTCTTTCTGGGCCAGAGTTGTTATTTTTGGAAAGTAATCGACCAAATCAATCATGAGTTCATCAATGATTATATAGTGGTAGACATCAGCAACTTTGTGTACTGTAAACAAGTATGGCTTGATGAAACCATCTATTTTTTCAAGAATTTCTAAATTTTTTAGTTCTCGCTCTATACCAACTTTAGCTGGAGTGTCCCCTTCCTTCCTAGTCATTTTCAACCATGCAAATTTCCTATTCACAAAATCTGTCGGGTAAACCGTTTTGAAGGTAGCTGTTGCAATAATTTTGGAATTGTGAGTTAGGATTTGACCCTGAGGCGTTACCAATGTGTATTTATCGACTGCTCCCACTTTTTCGACCGCGATATAAGCAATGTTTTCAGCAACTGCGCCAGAGAGAATTCCGATCAACTGTTTAGCTCTATTAGCCTCAGAACCGGTCATTGTTGATAAATCTTCTTTAGTAACGCGCTTAGGTGCACACGGAGAACCATTACGTCCAAAAGAATGAAATATTGTTACGGGAGTAAATGTGAGCTCTTCTATTGTTGCAGTTGGCTCAGTGGGAACTGCTGCCGTAGGTACAGTTGGGGGCGTAAGAAGGACAGTTGCAGATACAGGTGTTGCTATAGAAGACATATATTTAATCCATAGAATGTATATTGTTTATGAGTGACAAAACAAGATGTTATGTATATGAAATATCTGAGTTTGTTAAATATAATCAAGATAAAAGATTTTCTTGATACAATAAAGCTACATTTTGGACACAATTAAACCAGTAGCCAAATGATGCTTTCTCTTATTTCTCTTTTGTACTGGCTTTCTGTGCTTTTGATTGATATAATTCACGCATGTTACATGCAGGCATTCTGATGAAAACACAACTCTTATCCAAAAAACTCAAGTATCTACTTTTGGTTCTGATCATGATTCCCGTTTTGTATGGATCAGGACGCCTGTATTACTATATCACCGATGGTTTTACAATTGACAACATTACATCAGCCTTTCCATATGATTCACGATGGGCTGTAAGGCCGCTTTCCTCTGATGAACAGACGTTAGCTTATTCTATTCTCGATCAAAAGTTTTCTTATTTAGGGAAGGGATGTCAGTCATATGTATTTCTCAGCGCTGACAAGAAGTATGTCTTGAAATTTTTCAAGTATCAACGGTTCCGCACACAGCCTTGGGTGGACTTTTTCTCGTTCATTCCATTTGTGGAGAACTATCTCGATCAGAAAGTGGTGAAAAAGAGGACGAAACGGGAAGGTTTCTTTGCCAGTTGGAAGCTCGCTTTTGAAGAATTAAAAGAAGAAACCGGCTTAATCTTTGTTCATTTAAACAAAACACAAACGCTTCAAAAAGAGCTTATTTTTACCGATAAGATGGGGTTTGAGCATCAGGTTGAGCTCGACGACATGGAATTTTTAATCCAGCGCAAAGCCACGATGCTCTGCCCTTACATTCAGTCATTGATGAAGGAACAAAAAGTTGATGAAGCAAAGAAATTGCTCTCGAGCATCATTTCTATGGTGCTTTCAGAATATGACAGAGGGCTTGCCGACAATGATCATGCTTTGATGCAAAACACAGGTGTCTATAACGGAATGCCCATCCACATTGATGTGGGACAATTTGTGCGCAATGAACAAGTAAGAAATCCAGAAACATATAATCAAGAGTTATTTAATAAAACCTTTAAATTCCGACGATGGCTCCACAAAGAGTATCCAGAGCTTGCAGATTACTTAGAGACTGAGCTCAAGGGTATTTTAGGAGAGCTATTTTATACATTAAAACCCCATTTTAAACCCCATGATTAGTTTATGAACCGTTTAGATAATAGCCTTGATAGGCTTATACAAGATTATGAGAAAAAAGCCTGTAGTACCTACAAAACGGATATTATTAATCGAATCAAACAAGAAAATGTTCAAAAATTATACTATACTATTGACGAAAAGGGAGAAAACGATGAAAAAGCGATAAAAACATCTTATCATATTTGGACGGGTGACGAGGCAATTAAATATAAAGATGAACTCGAACCATGGTATAAGAAAGGCGTTACGTGCCGGAAAGCTGCTGTCATTGCTCTTGGAATCCTTGTTTCGATGCTCTCAACGCTCCTTGCCGCGGCTCCGATTTTAGGAGTATTTGTGATTACAGTCATAACAGCTACTGCTATTATCTCAGCGGTATCATTAATAGGTCTATTTACAGGGGTTGTGTATTATTCTTCTAAGGCCAATAAAATACGTGATTTATTCGGTTATCAACATCTCTTCCATGCACAAAAATACGTTGACGATCACATACAAGTCATCAAAGAGCAACACAAAGCGGGATTTGTAGAAGCTGTTGCTAAAGAATTTGGTAAATATAAAGCTGCAGAGGCTATAAACAAACTAAATAACGACTGGGTAAACCGCCCGTGAGCCACTTGCATCCTATACCACCATCTAGTCAAAATTTTACATTTCGATTGCGCCAAAGCCACGAGGTTGAACGATCGTAAGTCACCCCATATTATCTAATATTGGGTGACTTACGATCGTTCAACCGCGGGAGCTTTCGCGCAAGTCGAAATGTAAAATTTTGACTAGATGGTGGTATAAACATGATAGCCTTCGATAATATCAAGAATTCGATCTGATGATCCGTCCCCAGATGCAGGCACAGGCGCTGACGGAAGTACTTCGCCATATTTAATGACAAGGCCAAGGAATTTTTTCCTAAATACCGCTAGTTCATTTTCACCCGTTCGTTTGGTCTCAATTTCTTGCTTGTGTTCCCCTTCAATTTTTTGTTTGGATTCCATTTGCTCACTCGCTTCAATTTCTTGACATATATCGCAAATTTGCATGGCTAGTTGAATATCATTATTATAAATAAAACCAGAATGGTTTTGACGAGCCAACCATGCTCTGGCAGGTGCAGTGTTTTTTGTTATTTTAAGATAGTCTTTTAGCTTAAGCTTAGATCTTGAAATAAAAGGATCCGTTTGTAAGTCACACGTTATTCTCGTCAACGTATAAGTAAATAAACGATCTAACAGTTCTAATGTGGCTTTCTCAATTCCAATATTAAAAGCTTGGAATGTTGCAAGTAAATAGTCTTTATCTAAAAATGCACGTCTTGCGGGGCATTCGACGATTTTTTCGACTAAGCTGTAATCGATAATAACGACAGCTGCTTTAAAAATTGCTTTTATTTCTCGTTCGCTAAGAGGATAAAAACCTACTAAAGTAGAGAGAAGAGTACGCATATTTTCACGATTACACTCTGAGCTACCCCTACCTTCAATTAAAAACTCATCAGCATACGCATGCAGATGAAAGGCGATTTGTCCTAGATATTTTATATAGAATTCTCGCATTTTTGCAAAATGTAAGGTATAGAAAGGATCATTTTTTGTTAACTTTATACAAGATGAAAAAACTATTTTCACTGCTTCTGGAGATAGGGATGGCATTTCAAGAAACCTAGAGCAACATAAATAAACGAACCTTTCAAAACAATTTGGAGATCGTACTATATCACAAAGCCACCGTTCCTCCACCATTGGATGAATTATTAACTTAATGATGCAGCTCTTGATTCCCTCAAAATCATCGAAGTAATGTAATTCATCCAAAGATTGAATGATTCGCTGTACTTCTTGCTCATCCAATTCTGCCTTTTGTAGTGCCAAATTAAATAATAGAGACATTTCAACAACTCTTTCACGCGACAGTAGTGTACTGGATGCAAGAATCCTTTTAAAGGAAGCGTTGTGGCGTATATAGATCTCGTCCATGCGAATCGTTATGTCTTTTTTGATCTCTTCCATGCGAATCGTTATGTTTTTTTTGATCTCTTCCATGCGCTCAGAGTGGGTAGTAAATGCTGCTGCTTTTGTTTCCCCTTCTCTGCGAGGAATCTCTGTCGCATTAGGAGAATAATAACCCCCGATCATCTCAAGAATCACCCTAGGTAGCATTCCATTTGAATAACCAGGGGGTTGATTCGCAATATCAACTAATTCTTCTCTGAATAGTTTCTGAAAACTTAATAAGGTTGGGGTTTTATCTTTTCGAACCTTTTCTGATCGTTCTTTGTCAACTTGTTCGCATATTTCAAGAATTCCTTCGCGAACATTAGATAATGGAACACCAGCTATGATTCTATCAAATACAGCATAGTTATCATTTATCCAATTTATAACTACTGCAGTATTACCAAAGGCGTCGAGTAAGTTTTTTAACTGAAGCTTGTCAAATGAACTTATGTCATTAGGTATAAGACGCAACAATCGTAATACTGATTCATCCTCGCGTCTCAATGCGTTTTGAAGCCCTTGGTCAATTGCAACCATAAAATCTTTGTTAAAGAAGCTTCTGCGTGCTGAATTGTCGAGAATTTGTTTTACAAGTTTATAATCCAAAATGACGACAGCTGCCTTAAAAATAGCTGTAATTTCTCGTTCCATAAGTGGGAATTGATTTATGAGCATATTTAGCAAGATACGTACATTTTCATGTCGATACTTAAATCTATCATAACCATCAATCAAATAACTGTCGGCATAGATATGAAGAAGAGAAACAACTTTTGTTTGATGTTTTTTATAAAATTCCTGAATTTTTAAAATTCTATTATCTTTTAATGGCGCTACCATCCAAAAACGGAAAGTCGTTTCTATTATCAAAGGGTTTATAGGATTTTCTGGAGGTGTTGAGATTGTTATTTCAAGATATTTTTCAAATATTCTTTCCTTAATAGCTGTAGGAACTTCCCGAGATTCAGCGATTTGACTTAGCAGCTCTGGGGTAACTCCTGGATGGTTTATTAAACGACTCGTCGTCTCATCTATTTCATTGAAGCCATTAGCTCTCACAAGCCTATTCGTGACATACAAAACAATTCGATTGGCAATCCTTGCATCTAATTCGCGATTTGCAAGGGACTTGTTAAATAAACTGCAGAGCATATTCATATTACTTTGGGTATAATTCTCCTCTACATTAGGAAGTCCTATTTGTTCCAAAAATGCCCAAATGTCGTCGTTACTTATCTCCTGACCCAGAATTGTATTTTCAAGCTCTTCCCATTGAGCAACATTGAAATTTGGTTTGGGTCGAAGAGAAACGATATTTTGAGCAAAAGCTTCTTTTCCTCTTTGGTGTTTCATCATCATTTGAATCATTGGAATTATGCTTGGAGAATGGAGAGCGGTTAATTCTCGTATTGGATTGTTCAGAACCCTTGTCGGCTGACCCTGTGTCACTACTGGAATATGTTTTAGAATTCGCATGAGATTGCGTGTGCATTTTCCAAGAGAACTAGGAGTGCGGGCTTCAAAAAGATAACGATCGAATATTATCTCATTAGCTAAAGGTTCTACAATCATTTCCTTAAGTGCACCAGAGAACCCTTCTTTATACAAATCGTAAGTCACACCAGGAAGCTGACCTGTGAGGATGCATGCGACACTCTTACAAATCGTGGCAATAGTTCCAATGATATTTCGTGCTTGTCTTCCTTTGCAGAAAAGAGCTAACCCAGTTTCGATCAACAAATCCAAACAGGCTATAACGATCAGAGCAATTGCAGCGACTCGTTTGATGAGGGCTTTTAGCAATGTGACTTTTATTGCATCACATTTTGTAATGCGCGGTTGTTGTTTGAGACGCGCGTCGAGATTTTCGCAACAATCATCGATAAGATGAATGAATTTCGCAGATAAGGAAAAATAGCTCGTTCTTAAAACATTTGAAATATCCATGCGCCTTTGTATCCGTTAATTTAGAATGATTTTTTTTGTAATTGTAGCAAATTCTAAAATATAATAGAACGTCATTTTTTGAGCGGGACTGTTTCTGGAAGAGTACCGAATGAATTAATTTATAGCGTATGAGGAACGTGTTGTATCGAGCTGCCACCGCCTTCGCGGTTATACCGGCTGCTGCAAAAACCGCGAATGCGGTGGAAGCATGTAGCCCCATGCGTCAGCGTGGGGTGGGATCCTATTAGCATATCTAGCCGCGAATGCGGCGACAGGAGCTGTCATTATTTCCAGACTTTTTTTAATGCCAATTTCATGGAGGCAATCTCTTTTTGGGCAGCAGCTCCAGTAAGCTTTGTCTCTGCCTGTCGATCTGCAAAGAACTTATCTACAGTTTCAATTGCCCTGGAAGTTTCTCCCTCCTCAGCGAATATCTTCACGATCTGATAAAGATAAAGAGATCGAAGTGAATCGTCGTCTTTAGCAATCGCCTGAGTTTTTTCATTAAAGAGTCTCTGAACCTGAAAAACATGTTGTTGTGCCAAAGAATTAATATGAGTGTCTATCAACTTATTGTCTTCCCTTTTTTTAATATGGTTGATAATAGCAAGAACAATTGCTGTAACAAGACATGCTCCGGCACAGGCCATTAGCACGATTGCTGCTATAGCTACTGCTGGTGCAGCAGCGGCAAATATGTTTACCAACAGAGCTATTCCAAATATTACTGGCGCAATTACACCTATAATTAAAATAGCCACTTGAAAAGAGTTAGGACTGTTTAATAAATCTGCATCACTACTTTCCGATGTCTGGTCATCTCCACTGAGTACCTCAAATTGAAAGTCATTACCTTTTAGCTTTCCAACTCTGATTTCAGGAACAACTACTTCTCCCTCTTTCGTGAGATAGTCAAATTCTTTTTTAATAAGTTTTGTGCAGGCATTTGGCATTTCACGATCTAGATTTCGGATACCCGCCAAACGTGATATTTCTGGAAACATAACTCTCTCCTGTTTTTAATAAATTAATCATAACGATCAATTGTACCAATTTGATGTATATTTGTGCAAATAGATAGTTTAGTAAATAATTTAATAAATATTTTAAATAATTGAATAGATAGAGGGTAGAACATTCTTACTACTGACAGATATTCTTTTTTCATATATAAATAATCTTTTAAATGAGAAAAGAATGATTAAGACAAAACAATTACTACTAATTTTACTAAATAGCATAATATTTTGTAGTTTTGCACCTAACGCTCACTCTCACATACAAACAGATACTTTTCTAGCAGTCAATATGGGATTGATTGATCCTTCATTGGCAATACTATTAAAATCTTGTCATCAACAACTATTTCAAATAAATCCTGACCTATTTATAGGGCTAGGTTGGAGGATACTTCACTCCAATAACAATGAATTGATTTATAGTGTAGGAGGAACCTACGGATTTAGAAGCTTCATTGGCTTTAACCAAGACATGGGCAAGGGAGTGGTCATTTTATGCAATTCAAGGGAAGATTGGGCTGACACCACACATTGGGTTGAAGAGCTTGGCAGGCTTTTACTGGAATGAGGGAATTGCTGGTTTGATGAGCTTTCCTGTGGGTGTCCGGGGGATTTCACTAACCAAATGCACTCCACGTATTCTCTCAAACGGATATACCCTCTCATGAAAATAACTCACCAAATTATCCGTTTCTTGATTCGTTGCAACCAGATTAATGACATAGCCTAATCGTTCATCCGCCTTTTCAATAATCGCTGCATCACCCTCATATTTCACAGCTAATTTTGCCTCGATCAGTATATTTTCCAGTCGCAATAAATCAACACTTTCTCCGCCGATCTTGATGAAATGACTTCCTCGTCCATGCACTTGCAAATAGCCTCCAACTATCTCTCCCCTGTCTTCGGTTTGGAACCAACCCTCAACTTTAGGATCGATGAAGTTCCAATTCCCTTCTTTTTCAATCGCATAGCCCGTTAATAAAGCGTCACTTTTAATACGGATACAATTCTTGTGACAATCGATGGCCACATGAGACAACACCATCAAGTTTTTCGAGAACCCGTTACTATATTCTAAAGGCACTGTTGCAACTTGCGAAGAGCACTCTGTGAGACCATAACTCACAAGCACAGGCCATCCCAATGCAAGGGCCTGCGTGTGGACAGTTGTTGGCAAGCTTCCACCCCCTACAACAACAGCTCGAATGGATGGAGGGGCCTGCAGCCGTCTCATGACAAGATCATAGAGTTGAGTCGGAACAAGAGCGCTCAGCGTTGCATGAGAGTCAATAATAGATCGATGATACTGCTCCGGTTCCCATACAGTGCAATTAATAACAGAGGCACTACTCAAATAGGCTCTAGCCATGATTCCAAGGCCGCCAACATGAAAAGTATGCAGAGGATTTATCCAGCAATCCTTTGCATTTGCTGATAGGTGCTCATTGACAGCAGCTGCAGAGGCTAAAATTGCATTTTTTGAGAGAGCTACCCATTTTTGAGTAGTTGAGCCGGAAGTTGCAATCCAAATATGCCCTTTTAAAAATGAGAACTTAGTGAGCAATGTTAAGGCATGATTTTTCTCATTTTGAGGCATGCGAGGATTGATTAAAACAACGGATTCATCAGAAAGAAAATTTACTTCCACCGTAAAAACCTATCGTGAGGAGGATGCCAAAGAGGAGATGAAGCAGAGCGGCCTGTCCAAGAAAATCATTATATATTCGACCAGGATAAGTCTTCCAGATCTTATAGACTATCTTGATCGCTAAAGGCAGAGTGAGAAAAGGCAGTATTGCTGCTAGTTGATATCCACTATAAAACCAATAGATGTTTAGAAGGAATGGCAGAAGAGCCATACAGGAAATTTCTATTCTACCTGCGTTCACTCCAAATCGCACTGGAATGGTGAGTTTATTTGCTTTTGCATCCCCTTGGCAATCACGCAAATTGTTAATGGCGATCAATACGGTCGCTAAAAAGCCAATTTGGAGTCCGGCAATGAAAGAGTAATCGATTACCTTACCAGATTGTAAATATGCCACAGCCATTGTGCTAGCAAGTCCATAAAATAGAATGACGAAAATATCGCCGACCCCTAAGTAAGAAAGAGGCTTTGGTCCACCAGTATAGAGATAGCCGCATGCAATGGAAGCTGTCATAAGAAGGACTATTGGCCATCCACCCTTTATCATAAGTGGAAGGGAGCAGAGAAGGCCTATTGCGAAAGTGACTAAGCCTCCAAAATAAACGATCTTTTGGGGGATAAGACCACTTTGAGTTACTCTCTGAGGTCCAAGTCGTTCTTTAGTATCGGTGCCTTTTGCGAAATCAAGAGCATCGTTGATGAGATTTGTCCCGATTTGTATACATATTGCAGTCAAGAGAGCAAACAGGGCGATACCGAAACTCCCGTTTGCCAAGGCTGTACCAGCAAGAACAGGGATGAGAGATGCAGTTAGAGTTTTTGGTCTAGCGGCAAGGAGCCATGCTTGCCATTGTGAGATGAGTGCTTTCGTTTGTGTCGTCGTCATAAATCAACCCTGTGTAAAAACAAGGATCTGCATGTGTGTGCATCAGGCTATGGCAGGCAACGTCCGAGTAAAAAGTAACAGGATTTGCAGGATCAGGCAGGATATGGAGGATAGTGAGCATCCTCTTAAAATGCAAAAAAATCTCAATGAGAAGCAAACGCCGGAGGCGTTTGCTCTCATTAGAATTTATTTGCATATCAAGAAGATGCTCACTATCCTCCATATCCTGCCTGATCCTGCATATCCTGTTACTTTTTACTCGGACGTTGCCTGCCATAGCCTGATGCACAAGCATGCGTATCCCTGTTACGTTTTTTGTCTAGCTTATGTTATGGCAGGCGTGGAAATTGTGAGAAATCGGGACGCCGCTTCTCAATAAATGCCTGCCGCCCTTCCTGAGCTTCTTCGGTCATGTAATATAACAAAGTCGCATTTCCTGCAAGATCCAATAAACCCACTTGTCCATCGCAGTCAGCATTCAGAGCCGTTTTCAGGCAGCGCAATGCAAGGGGCGAATGTTGGAGGATCTCGCGGCACCATTTCAATGTTTCACTTTCAAGCTCCGATAAAGGGACCACGCAATTAACTAAACCCATTTCTAAAGCCTCTACAGCTGAGTATTGACGGCACAGAAACCAGATCTCTCTTGCTTTTTTTTGCCCAACAATTCGTGCCAAATAGCTACTGCCCAGTCCTCCATCGAAAGAACCGACTCTCGGACCCACTTGACCAAATTTTGCGTTGTCGGCGGCTATTGTCAAATCGCAAACTACATGCAAAACATGTCCTCCACCGATCGCATAGCCTGCAACCATCGCTATAACAGGTTTTGGGAGGGATCGAATCTGTTTTTGCAAATCAAGTACATTGAGTCGTGGAATGCCATCAGCACCCATGTAGCCTTCGTGGGTGCGAATTTTCTGATCTCCACCTGAACAAAAAGCCTCGTGTCCCTCTCCAGTTAGTATGACAACGCCAACATTGCTGTCATTGCGTGCAAGTTCAAAGGCTTCTTGGAGTTCTACGACAGTTTCAGGTCTGAAGGCGTTGCGGACATGGGGACGATTGATAGTGATTTTTGCGATGCCATCATCAGTTTTTTCGAACTTAATATCTTGGTATTCCTTTACTGTTAGCCATGTTTGAACAGTTGTTGTCATCTGGACACTCCTTCTTAAAGAATGGACAAATGGACATGGACGATAATGGACAGTAATGGACCATAATGGACTGGAATGGACAATAAACTATCGTCCATTCCAGTCCATTATGGTCCATTACTGTCCATTATCGTCCATGTCCATTTCCTAAGTTTTTGTTTAAATAAGTTTTTATTGGCCCATGGTACCCGATGCCCAACTTCAGGTGCAACCCAAACTTCTGACTTCAAATGAGAAAACGTCAATTGCCCTGCCAATGCACGGCAAGCACTGTCCTTTTCTCCAACAATCCATAATATGGGTATTGGAATCCGAGCAATTTGTTCAATTAACGACACTTGCTTCGACACCGACCAATAACGCAAAGTATCTGCTAAAAGGCTTCTTGAATAGTCTGATTCACGCCGTTGCAAAGAAAGATCATGTTTGAATACATCTTGATCATCCCAAGCTTTAATTAGCCTTTCCCAAGGCTCTTTCTCGAATCTTTGAGCCCATTTTTCGTCATGCATTTCCCTTTTTTTACGAGCTTCCTGATGATCCATTCCCGGATGTGCAGAGACAATAATGGCTCCTTTCCATCTCTCAGAGTCATTCAAAAGGGCATGAAGCGCCAATCGACCGCCAAGGGAGTAACCCATCAACCAGCTGTTTTCTTTTGGACGTATTTTCTCATTAAAAGCATGTGCCCATTCGACGAGGCCGCATTGTGCTGAAGGAGGTTTGATGGCATATGGATCAATAGAAATGATTTTCTCATCGAGTTCCCTCCAATCATTCTGGGTTCCTAGAAATCCTGGAAGGGCATACAAAGTACTATTCATCCATTTAACCTTTTCCAGAACCTCGCCGAAGCCTCATTGTCAGGAATAATCTCAATGAGATGCCTTTGGCAGGATTCAATTTTTCTGGGAATTTGTTCCCATCGTTCATAGTTTAACCCCCACAATTTGGCAAAGGGTTCAAAACTGAGTTGATGGGGATTGAGGCATTCCTTGCGATTAAACATTCTGGAGAATATCTGGCCTCCGCTGTTGTTAATGATCACAATGGCGATGTGGCGGTCATCCATTTGTGAGAGAATCCACGGTCCTGCCAGATCATACAGCGCAGTTAAATCCCCCAAAATAGCCCAATTGTGCCTATTCTTTTGTGTTAACCCCAAAAAAGTAGAAATCTGACCATCGATTCCATTGATTCCTCTCGACGCTCTGACTTGCAGATGCTTGTCTTTATCAATAGCAGCCAAATCCCATTCTCGGATGGGGAGACTATTTCCCAAAAACACCATTGAATTGGATGGAATTCGGTTAGAGAGGTGATGCACTAGAGTGGCTTCTGCGCGGGGCTCTTCGGCGAAAAGCTCGTGCAAGTGATGCTGGTAATGATGGTCATCAGATCTCCAGCCATGAGACAAGTCAGAACTATATCGTTTAGCTGCAGCATTTTGCTGGAAAAATTCTTTAAGCGGAACACATGTCACCCCAGTCCAGCTTAGGCCTGAAAAGGGCCGGTCACTAATAGAGCAAACCAAAATCTGATGTGGCTTATCTTCTAAATCACGCCATAGCCTAATCGTGGGCATGCCGCCAATCCTCAGGATCCCATCGATGGGATAACCGGACTGTGCAGAATAGTGCCACAAATCTTCAGTTCTCGTAATTCGCAAATGGCGAAGGCGGACATCTTCTCGCAAACCTGAAGTCGACTCCAAAAATACCGGAGCGTTTAAGTGCAAAATAAATTGAGCGACCGCCTCTTTTGCTTCATCAGCAATTGCGCTGACAATGACCATAGGGCACTTTGATTGTTCTAAAAACTGATCAAGAGTTGGTGTGTGGGGTGGTTTAGACAAGTGTAATTGAGCTGTCGACAGTTCAGTGAAGTCACTATTCTTTTTTCTTAATGCTGTTTGAGGCTCCTCAAAGCAGATATTGAGGTGGGCAGGTGTTTTGCAATCCCAAGCATCCAATGAGCAAATCTCTTGAGCTTCGATATCTTGTGAATAAGGAGTATAGACTCCGAAAATACCCACTTGCTCAGCAGATTGAGGGGCTCCTTTACCACGAAAGCGGCGGGGTCTGTCGGCTGTGATGAGTATGATAGGCGTTTGGGAGTAGAACCCTTCCATAGCTGCTGGCATTAGTTCCCCTACAGCAGTTCCAGAAGTGACAATAACAGCTACTGGGACATTACTTTCACGAGTTCTTCCAAGTGCAAAAAATGCTGCTGAGCGTTCTTCAAACCAAAAATGTTTTGTTAGTTTTTCGTTTTCGATAATCATATCTAAAAAGGGGCTATTTCGAGAGCCAGGGCAAATGCAGAATTCGGTGACACCCTTGGCCATCACGGCATCAATGACTTGTTTTGCAAGGAGCTCATTCTGGTTTGGGGCAATGACTTTGTTTTCAACATTTTCATTGACAGCGATAGACATCATTCCTCCTGATTTACATATCTGGCAAGACCTAAGAAAGCAACCTCTCAATAGAAAAAGTAACAGGATAGGCAAGATCGCAAGCGGCAGGATAGGAAGGATAGTATGCATCCTCTTGATATTCAAAGAATTTCCAATGGAGCTGCGGCCGGGGGCCGCAGTTCCATTGGAAATTCATTTAAATTATAAGAGGATAAATACTATCCTTCCCATCCTGCCGCTTGCGATCTTGCCTATCCTGTTACTTTTCTATTAAGAGCATGTGGCCTAGCATGGCTTTGATGGCGCAAATCTTCTGTTGGATCTCGCTCCATTCGTGTTCAAAAATGCTTTGTGGTACCACACCACATCCAGCACCAATCTTCACACAACCATTATTCCACTGCATATTTCGGATTCCGACATAACAACTCATTTTCGATTCATTCATAAATCCAACAGGGGCTCCGAAGCGACCACGCGGTAATTGGGCTTCGTAGTCCAACAACCAAGAATTCCCTGCTTCCTTTGGAAAAGCTCCAAGAGCTGGTGTCGGATGTAATGCACTAATGATCATCTCATAAGGTATATCAGAATCCATTTTTAATACAATCGGAGTAATAATATGTGAAAGTTGTCCAAATGAAACAACTTTTGGACTGCTAATATCGATACTGCCAAAACGAGTAAGAGATTGCACAATCCCATCAACAACAAGTTGATGCTCATGAATGTCTTTGGGACTTTTTAAGAGGTTTTCATTTTGTGCAGTAGCAGCAGTACCAGCGCACGCCATTGTTTCTAAGAGGAGCTTTTCTCTATCAAGAGTAAATAACACTTCTGGCGTTGCCCCGAGGATACCTTCCCTGGTATCCCAAAAGCCATATACGTGAACTGGAAACTTTTGCGCATATTCTAAAAGATGAAATATCGAATGAGCTAATAATGATTTGGATATCGTGGACGAGGCCTCTTCAAAAACAAAAGGAACAGCCTTGCGAAGGAGTCCAGAATGTAATGAGTGTTGCAGTGACAAAAAGGTTTTTTCGAAATGGGCCTTGCAGGGTGGTTTCCAGGAAATCGATTGGGATAGAATGTGAGGTTTTACTAGGCTATGAAGTTCATCAATTCCGATTTCAGCAATGAATTCATGAGAGCACCAAGGATTTTTGGAATCGAGAAAAAAAGTGGGAAAATAGAAAAGAGGTTGAGTATGGGTTGACCATGATGTCCAGGTCCGTTTCCCGAAACCTACAAGCAATTTAGAGAGGCTGCAGCCCATTATTGTGCCCGACTCCAGAAAAGCCCCAACATCGATGTTATACATATGCCGATAAATAAAAAATGTTGTACTCCAGAAACTATCCAAAAAAATTAAACGCAAAGACGCAAAAACCCGAAGCCGCAAAGAAGAAGAGAAATAACGGCTATTGGCTTAATTCCGTCCAAAAGATAGCTTTAATGACTTATAATTCCTTCTGTGTCTCTGCGTTAATCATTATAACGAATTTAACGCAGAGACGGGGAGGCGCAGAGACGCAGAGGGAAGTATAAGTCATTAATCAAAATAACAACATTGTCTAGAAATATTAAATGAAATTCTATTTTCTATCCCAATTATCTTGCTGTTGCTGATTCTAATGACCTGATATTTGTGTTTTTCTTTGCGTCTTTGCGTTTAATTTTTCTGTGTTTTGAAAATACTGTATACGCTTTTCATTTTTTCTGAAATGCGTATAATGGATTTCTATGCTTCATTCAAAACAAATTGGCCACAATGGCAACCACCTCCTCATGCTTCATGGCTGGGGACAATCCCACCAGAATCTACAGCAACTCGGAGAACTCCTCGCACCAAATCATCATATCCATTTAATCGACCTTCCAGGTTTCGGACTTTCTCCCCATCCAGGCGACACATGGAACACATTTCAATATGCAGAACGATTGGCACAGTATCTCCATGAGCACAACATCGATCGTTGCCATATTCTGGGACATTCTTTTGGCGGAAAAGTAGCCATGAGTTTTGCAATTATGTATCCTCATCTAACTAATCGACTCATCCTCATTGCACCTTCGGGACTCAAAAGACATCGGTCCCTTCCAGATAAGTTGCGAATGAAGGCAATACAGTTTTTTGGTAAAACCTTAAAAAGCATCGATGTACTGTTTAAGACAGCTTTGTTTCAAGATCACTTTGCTCCCAAATATGGCTCTGTCGACTATCGAAACGCAGGAGCCATGAGAGCAATCTTAGTCAAATCTGTCAATGAAGATCTAAGTGATAAAATTGCAACGATCAAAGCTCCTACACTTTTGTTGTGGGGGGAAAATGACACAGAAACACCCCCAGAAATAGCTATCAGACTGCAAATGCTCATTGAAGGATCAAAGCTCATTTTATTTCCTCAAAAGGGACATAATCTTTTTCATGATTGTGGATCCCATCTTTGTGCATCGTATATAGCCCCATTCCTGGCCCAAAACTCAATGGGGAACGACCGATGAGTGTTTTTCTCGTTCTTATAGGGTTACTCTATTTCTCACAAAGGCGTTTGTTGCAATACCTTCGCTACTTGCAACAGGAGGAGTATGACAATCGCCGTTTTTATAAATGGTTGCAGCAAAATAAAGCCTTCGACACACACGCAACACTACTGCTTTTGTGTGCAAGCCTTCTCAGCTGGCTTACAGATGCCGATCTTCTGATATCGTTAAGTACTATGCTCGCGTTTTTCCTTCTTGTTAATTTCAGCGATGACCCACGAAAAAAAGGGAAAATCAAACTAAAAATGACCGAACGAGCTACGAGAATTTATCGTTTTTCGTTAGCTGAATTTATGCTCATAACTGCACTGATAACACTATCTGTTCTATTGCAAACGCAGTCTTCAATAATTTTTCTCCTTGCTTTGGCTATTTTCATTCAATTCACCCCATTTGTGTTAATGTCCGCCAATTTCATTCTCCAACGCGATGAAAATAAACGACAAACCCAATTTCTGAATGAAGCAAAGGCAATTTTCGCTCAGGTCAACCCCTATGTCATCGGCATCACAGGCAGCTATGGCAAAACAAGCACTAAAGATGCCCTCGGGAATATTTTACAAATTGCCTTAGGGGCAACTTTCTGGCCTGCAAAAGGAATCAATACTCCAATGGGGATCACCAGAGAAATTCGTTCTCGACTACATCTGGGGACTTCATATGCAGTCATCGAAATGGGTGCCTATGGAATCGGATCCATTAAACGACTCTGCGACTTAACTCCACCACATGCTGCCATCATTACAACCATTGGTTCCGCTCACCTCGAACGCTTTGGAAGTTTGGAAAACATAAGAATCGCAAAGTCGGAACTTGCCCGGGCGCTTCCACCAGATGGAATTCTCGTTTGCAATGGGGATAATCCGGGCGCGCGACAAATTGCAATGGAAGCAAACGTCAAAACAAAGCTCCTCTATGGCTTTGAAGAACACTTGGGTCCACTCGATTGCAAAATATCCTCTTGGATAACAACCCCAAAAGGGACCTCCTTTACAATAGAATTTCAAGGACAGCGCTACGAAGGACATTCTCCGTTATTTGGCAAAGCAGCACTTTCTAATGTTGTGGCCTCATTCACAATGGCATGCGCCCTTGGATGCAATCCTGAACTAGTTCTGGCTGTCATTCGCAATTTAGAGCCTGTTGACAATCGATTACAAGTAAGAAAAGATGGTCCAATCACCTATTTAAATGATGGATATAACTCCAATCCTGAAGGCTTTCAATCCGCTCTAGAGATCTTATCAAAGCTTCCTGGAGAGCGTCGCATCCTCATGACCCCAGGAATGATCGAACTTGGCCCTTTGCATTACAGCGAAAACGAAAGGTTGGGAGAATTAGCAGGAGAAGTGTGTGATCTAGCTCTGGTCGTTGGAAAAACCAACCGAGAACCCCTTGTAGCAGGTTTATTGAAAGGAGGTCTTGCCAACGAAAGGATCATTTGGTGTGAAAATCGGGATCAAGCTTTTTCCGAATTGGCTACCCTCCGTCGCCCAGGCGATCTCATTCTTATCGAAAATGACTTACCAGACTTATATGAAGCACGACCAAGGTTTTAAAATGAAGCAAAAATCCATTGCAGTAATGTTTGGAGGCCCCTCTGCCGAACACGAAATTTCGATTATCACAGCTCTGCAAGCCATTACCGCGATGGACACCCTGCAATATAAAGTGATACCTGTCTATATCCATCCTACCGGGAAATGGTACACCGGAGAGGCATTGCTCACCAAATCTATTTATAGCACATTCCAAGAACATCTTCCCAAACTGCAAGAAGTGACTTTATTGCCCGACCCTAATCTTCAAGGGTTAATTCGTATTGATAAAAAACAATTCTCACCCAAATCAATAATCCCAATTGACGTCTATTTTTTGGCCTTTCATGGTCAATATGGCGAAGATGGATGCGTTCAAGGGCTATTAGAGATGGCTAATGCTGCCTATACCGGTTGTGGAGTGGCTTCATCAGCAGTTACAATGAATAAGTATCTAACTAAGACTGTTCTACAAAGCCATGGTATCCCTGTTTTGCCATCGGTGACAGTCTCTCGAGTCGAAGCTCAAAAAGATTTGAATGCTGTGCATGAGAAGATTTCTCAAATTGAAGGCTTAAAGAAATTTCCCCTGTTTGTAAAACCAGTCCACTTGGGCTCCAGCATTGCTATCAGCCGTGCAGATGATAGAGCTTCTCTGAACGCCGCTATTGCCAAAGTGTTCCGATATGATAATCAAGCAATCATCGAACCTTGCATCACAGATCTTCTAGAAATTAATATCGCTGTATTGCATGGCCACCCTCCAATCGCATCAGTTGTAGAAATCCCTGTCTCTTCATCTGGAGCATTGACATATGAAGACAAATATCTGCGAGGAGGAAACAAATCTTCAGGCCCATCTAGCGGCATGGCAAGCCTGACGAGAATCATCGATCCGCAAGATATCGATCGAAAGTTGAAGCAACAAGTCACCGATTATGCAATTAATGCGTATACAATTCTTGGATGTCGCGGAGTCAGTAGGCTCGATTTCATCGTCGATAAAGCCTCTGGAGCCTTATATTTCAATGAATTGAATTCAATCCCCGGATCGCTCGCTTTCTATTTGTGGGAAAAAAGCGATCCGCGCCTCTTATATACACAAGTGATCGATCGGATGATTGCACAAGCGATCGAGCGCAAAGCGGAGCAGCTTTGTGTTCAACGAGATCTGGGCTTCAAAGCCCTTCGTGGATAATTGCGGCTCATCAGGCCAAGTGTATTGATTTGTGCCGGCCCTCCGGGACGGGCATGTGGGGTGGCTCTAACCCAGGCTTCGCTTACCCCTCCGGGGAGCTTCAGCCTGGGCTATTACATGAACAGGCCCTCCGGGCTGTTTGCAATGTCTTTTATTTGCTTAACTGCCTCGACATATGCAGCATAGCAAATAATAGAGCTTGAATACAGCCCGGAGGGCCTGTTCATGTAATAGCCCAGGCTGAAGCTCCCCGGAGGGGTAAGCGAAGCCTGGGGATCGCGTCCCCCAAACACACCGTCCCGGAGGGCCGGCACCAAAGTCAATCGCCTTTTTAGATTTATCTTCTCCTCTCCTAAATAACTTAAGTTATTTTTCGAAAGAACCGGAGTATGTCAAAAACGAAACCACAATTGCCTCTCCGGCAGGGAGCATTGCGTTTAATCCCTTACAAATGCTTCAAAACATGAAAATATCTGCTTTTTTAATGTAACACTTATTTTATTTTACAATTATTAACTAATTACATTGACTTATAAAAACTAATATAGTATGGTTTAGTTTCATAGTTACAAAAAGGAGTTAATTATGGCAAGTACATCTGCCGAATATAATCCACTTTATACTGCAAGCCCGGTTACCCCCCCTCCACCTATGCATCCGTGTAAAAAAAACTTTTACACCCTTGCTGAACACTCAAACCAAACTGGCCTTCTTACTTGTACATTTCTAGCAAATTCCATTAACAATGCTGTGAAAGCCATTTTTGAAGAGATAAAAGATAGCGCTAACGAAGTAAGTACCTGGTTTGATCACGGAATTGGAGTCATCACATCTGTATCGCTCGTCAACTCAGTCAAATGGTGGCTTTATGATAAAGCTAACTCAATCCATCAAACAATTTCTATGGGCTTCTTTACTATTATGAAGATCATTAGAACAGCGACTGCTTTGGGCAAATTTGGTGTTGTTAACTTGAGCAAAATTGCAATTACCATCGGTCAGATTCCAGTTCTCAGCCTAGTGACACAGGGTTTGCTCATTTTAGCAACCACCTTTAGCCTTCTAGATAACTGGAAAAAATATACACGCCTTGCTGATGAACAAGAAATCATCAAAACCAGAGTCAATAGAAGAATGGATGGTATGATCCGTCCGATTTTCGAAAACATTCCTGAGTTTAAAGCAAATGCTGCTTTGATGGCCCAGTTGAAAAAAGATATGGCTGCCAAAGTGATCGTCATCGCAATTGCTATAATCACCGTGATAGGCATGTGCGCGGCTATCGGATTTTTAGGCTCAACTGCCCCACTTCTACTTTCGTTGAGTGTCATGTCCTCGTCAATTTCACTCTATAATTACTACGGCAATAGGAAATTAAAAGATGTGAAAGAGGGAAAATTTATCACCATCAACGAAAGATTAAATGGGTCCGTCAATCAACCAGAAATTGAACTCACACAATTTCGTCCAAAAACTAAATAATGGACATGGACAGTAATGGATGGTAATGGACCATATTGGCTGTAATGGACAATATGTTGCGTATCGTCCATTATAGTCCATTACAGTCCACTACGGTCCATTTCTGTCCATGTCCATTACTCCACTGGTCCATTAGGAAACCGTCGCAGTTTTAAAATCCGTGATCCCCGCCAACCACTCCTGAAGGATTGTCTGCAAAGTAATAGGTCGTTGTATATGGATTCGTCGACACTACAGTACACCAACCTATCTCCCCTTCAAAAAAATCACTTAACTCTTTATCGTTTTCAGGTCTGATAACGCAAAATCCGTGCGGAGGCAACGTTAGTTTTCTGGATAATGTTGTTGTATCTTTCTCTCTGAAAAAAGTGATCGAAATGTCACAGGGGCGCCTGTAGTTCACTGCAGGGGATGAATTCATGATCCACAGGGAGGCATTCGGCTGATCTGCCAACACAGGAGCCCATCGGAATGTTGAAGGTTTGGTCTCCCAGGGGGGATTAAACGGTTGCAAGTTTGTGCAGATATTGCATGGCATTGTTGGAAGGGATGAGTGACCGATATCAAATGCGACTTTTATCCTTGCGGGAATCCGTCCCCCTGCTCCCAGAGATTTAGCAATAACCCTAGCTCCCAATATCTTGTCAGCTGGAATATTAAGCTCTTTACACAATTCCTTCAAATTCACTTTTTTATATTGTGGTGTTTCCAGTCGCAAAAGATTCGATTTCGCACCAGCAAGCTTTCCTGAAGCATCATATAATTCTATATCTATCCCAATGATCGATGGGGAATAAATAGGATAAAAATAGATATTTGTAAAATATTCCTCTTCAATGCGAACAGGAAGCATCAAAGTAGCTGGATGCCATTCAGGTTGTGCTTCCAGCCAATAATCGGATTCAGAACGTGCTGCAGAGCAGTCATAGTAGCTATGGGTAATGCTTAAAGCATTTTGAGGATGCCTGATATTCCCTACAACCAAACGAGGAAAGATCCAATTCATCTGAAACTGAAGCTTGACTGATCCCGCATCGCCTTTTAAAAATGTTTTGAGATCGACTAATTTCGCCGGATAGATAAATCGCGTTTGATAAGCTTCGAATGCCCCAAGGGAATACTCGTGTACCAACACTTCTTGACGGGAGTTAAAAAACTGCATTTTCAATGTGGCTTCTGGAACAGCCTTAGGACCATTAATCATCCCGATAAAGGGTTCTTCGTTGTCATCGCAATAGATATTAAAGCCCGATTCCGGAACTGAAGTTTGCGAGTTATTTTGCATATCTTCAAAGTCGTTATAGACCCGTTGTGCAGTATGAACGACAGTGCTGAATGTGGGGCCATAATAATTGATGACGACTGCAGGAAACGGGAAAACCAGATTCAATGTTGAGAAAAACTCGATCTCCAGACTGCCATAAAAAGTGGGTTGAGAATAGCCGCTGCTTGAGAGAAGCTGTCCTAATTCGACTCGGAACGTTTTAGCTTCGGTAATGAGGAGATTATCCCGATATAGAATTTCCCCATGTTCAGAACGCAAAGTCACCACAGCAGCAATCTGCTGGATGTTGCGCTTGAGCATCCAATAACCCATAAACAGGATACGAGAAGAAACGCCGGGATATTGCATAACGGGAAAGATGGCAGAAGAACGAAAAATTGGCTTTGTGGTGACAGCTTTTTTATCGGTTCCAGAGGCTGTTTTTAAGTGTGCATAATAACTGCGCATAAGTTCCCTATATTTCTTGTGTGGTCAACACAAGATCCCATTCTGTTTGAGCTGAAGTTTTATAAATCAATTGGCACAACACATTGACAAGGGTTGCATCACCGCCAAATTCTATCGATTTTCCTTCGTTGTCTTCTAAATGAAGAAGAATATGACCTTGATCGATCGGTTTCGCCATGATTTTGTAAAGCAGTAAAGGGGTCTCACCCAAGGGATAGTGGGTGATCTTCGTGGCATATTTGCTTGTTTGTGGTTGTTGTTTTTCTTTCTGAATCATAGAAGAGGCTTTTTGATCTTCTTCTCGCTGCTGTGATAAGTCGGAGGATAAGTCTTGGCGCAATCTTTGTAGAATAGACCACAGGGCTTTAAGAACTCTTCTGGTGATCCAGAATCGATATTCTGCAAAATCTTGGGTGCAAAATATGAGGACTAAACGGTCCTGTACGGAGTCATAATTGAGTTGGATCTGCTGTAAATTTGACATAGCTCATATATGAGTCATTTTAATCAAAGAATCAACAGAATTTTACGATAA
>JABDBC010000035.1 GCA_013288825.1 Chlamydiota bacterium | reverse complement strand
CTGATGCACATCCAACTGTGCCCCTCGTGTTTCTATTTGTTGTCATCGTCTTCTTCCATGTCCGCTTGCACTACTTCTTCGACGTTATCTGCTTGTTCCTCGTTGTGTTCTGCCTCGTTGTGTTCTGAATATCCGTGTTTTCCACCTTTAGATTTGGCTTTCCCTTTTAAATAGATTAAAATAGGCACTCCCTTAAAGCCATAGACTTCTCTGAATTGGTTGTAGAGATACTTTTTATAGCTTTCTGACATCAGGGTAGGATTGTTCACGAATAAGATAAATTTCGGGGGCTGTATTGCCACCTGAGCCATATAATACACTCGCAACCGTTTGCCCATTACCATTGGAGGATGGTTTTTCTGCATTGCTAAACCCACAAATTTGTTCAACTGATGCGTCGTCACTCGCTCTTGAGTAGCTTTATGGACTTCTTTAATCTCTTCAAAGATTTTTTCGACATTTCTTCCTGTCTTTGCCGAAATGAATATTTTGGGGCAGTGCTTAAGGAAAGGAACAGTATCCTCAACCTCTTTTAAGCAGTGTTCCATTCGAAAACCCTTGACGAGATCCCATTTGTTGAAGAGTAGGATACATCCCTTTCCAGCCTCTTCAATCATGTTGGCAATTTTCATTTCCTGCACCGTCATCCCTTCTTGGGCATCAAGCATCAAAAGACAAATGTCTGCTCTTTCAATGGATCTTGCGGTGCGTATTGCTGCAAACTTGTCGACAACGTCGTGTTCAGCTCTTTTTCGACGCACTCCGGCCGTGTCAATTAAGGTAAACTTCTCTTCCTCATACGTAAAACTGATATCGATGCTGTCTCGTGTTGTGCCGGGAATGGGGCTGACAATGCATCTTTCTTCGTTTAAAAGGTAATTGATCAATGAAGATTTTCCCACATTAGGACGTCCTACAATGGCAATGTGGATTGATTTCTCTTTTTCCGATTCTGTGACTTCTTTAGGGAAATCTTGAAAGGCAGTCTCTAGAAGTTCTGCAATGTGCCAATTCTGTGAAGCTGAAACCGCGACCATGCGAGGGATTCCCAATTTCTGAAATTGGTAGATTTGTGATTCCTGCTCCAAATTGTCAACTTTATTGACAGCTATGCATAGGGGCTTTTTTGTCCGTTGTAAAATGCGGGCAACTTCTAAGTCCAGATCAGTAATTCCAATGATGTTATCGACAACCATGATAATCGAATCAGCTTCTTCGATGGCAATTTCTGCCTGACGCTTAATTTCTTCGTTGAAGAGGGCTTTAGAACGTGCATTGATCCCTCCCGTATCGATCACTTCAAAGGGGAAATCAAAAATATCTGCGGTAGAATACAACCTATCGCGCGTAACCCCTTCGGCTTCATCGACGATGGCGATCTTTTTCTTACAAATGCGATTGAAAAGAGCTGACTTGCCGACATTGGGGCGTCCCACAATGGCAAGTTTTAATAATGAGGACATAAAACCTATAAGCTTAACGAGAGTTCTGGAAAATAATAGGGAAATTTTACCACGTATCTTTTTAAAAGAAAACCCTGATTATTTGTGATAACCCGTTAGACCTATTCCGAATTCCAGGTTGGGCAGCAATTCTTGATGCGAAAATATTTACGTGTTATCCTACACGCTAAAGATGAGAGACAGGATAAAATCATGAGCACTATTCCACAACTACCACTAGCCATTGAATTGGAAACGAAAATCGTTTTAAAAAAGCTTGCAAAGGCTCACCAAGCACTGGCAGAATTGAAGGGAGTAAGTGGAGTCATTCCCAATCAAAGCATACTTATCAGCACACTTTCCTTGCAGGAAGCTAAAGACAGTTCAGCAATTGAAAATATCATTACAACTCACGACGAACTTTACAAAAGTGATGCATCAGCAAAGCAATTCACGACCCATGCTGCTAAGGAAGTATATAGTTATGCAATGGCACTCCGCAACGGCTACGAAAAAGTAAAAAAAAATGGCTTGCTCATTAACACCATTATATTGGAAATTCAACAAACTTTAGAGGAAAATAGTGCAGGCTTTCGTAAACTCCCGGGTACTGTGTTAAAGAATGATCAAACAGGTGAAGTTGTTTATACGCCTCCACAAGATGAAAAACAGATCCGCTCTTTGATGAATAATCTGGAACAATTTATCAATGATGATGCCCTAAGCGATAATGACCCTCTTACCAAAATGGCGATTATTCATCATCAATTTGAGAGCATTCATCCATTCTACGATGGCAATGGCAGAACCGGACGTATCATTAATATTCTCTATTTAGTAAAGCATGGGTTGTTGGATTTGCCCGTACTTTATTTGTCTCGTTATATCAATCAGAATAGGAGTGAATATTATCGATTGCTGCAGGCTGTTCGAGATCAAGAGGCTTGGGAAACATGGGTCCTCTACATGCTAGATGGAATAGAACAAACTTCACGCCAGACCATAAACTTAATATTGGGAATGAGAGACCTAATGCTGTATTTCAAACATAGAATGCGCACCGAGTTACCGAAAATTTATAGCCAAGATCTGCTCAATAACCTTTTCCGACATCCTTATACGAAAGTCGATTTTGTCATGGAAGAGTTACAGATACATCGCAAAACAGCTGTGAAATATTTGGATGAGCTCGTACGAATTGGCCTTCTTTCCAAGCACAAAAGATGGAAAGATAATTACTATTTGAATGATGCTTTATTTGATCTTTTACTCAATGCAGGTTCAAAATCCGAATATTCATAAATAATAAGTATAAGGATACAATTCTTCATGGCCACGAAATGCCTATTTTGTAGCCATGAGGGATTTGTCATGACCACGAAATGCCTATTTTGTAGCCATGAGGGATTTGTCATGACCACGAAATGCCTATTTTGTAGCCATGAGGTTTGTCATGACCACGAAATGCCTGTTTTGTAGCCATGAGAGATTTATCATGTATACGATTTGGCACTTTTCTATACATGAGAGATTTATCATGACCACAAAATACCCATTTTGTATCCATGAGAAATTTATCATGACCACAAAACGACCATTTCTTATCCATGATAAATTCTCATACACAAGAAAATGTGATCTTTTGTGCATGTTCAGATCTCGTGCACAAGAAAATGCGGTTTCTTGTGCACGTTAAGATTTCGTGCACAAGAAATTGACGTTTTCTGTGTACATTAAGCTACCTTTTGGATGAAATTAAACCAATAGCTTCAAGACTTATGTTTTTTCTGCGTCTATTTCCTCTTGTGAAGGAGCACATAACGCCTCCAAATCACAATCGCGGTATTGTTTCATTCTTAACGAGTTTTCAAGGTCTTGGTCCAGAGGAAAGACTTTTATATGTGTTTCATAGGCTTCATGTGCAGCTTTGGTCATGACATATAGCTGTTTGATAGATCTATAATACTCCTCTGGATTAAATCTATAACCGCGGGGTAACCAATCCAATAATGCTGGATCTATAGGTATTGCTCGAATCTCTTTATCTAGTTCTTCATCGGAAATTAATGGATTTATACCTGGAGGACCCGATTTTTTAGACAGCACTATGCGAATGAGTTTTTTTAGAACTAAAGTTTTCTTGATGCTGGTTTTTATCTCTTTCTCTTTCACTGGATCTATGTCTTTTGATAGGGCCCGCAGAGCGTATATCTTGTCAGCATGAGGCTCTACAAAAAACATCGTATTTATAAAACGAAACTGTATATACCCGTTTTGTGCGAGATTATCAATAGTTACTGTACCTGCCGTTGGGTTTGGAAAAAATCCAAGAGCAGACCAAAAATACTCCCAGCGACTTGCGTATAATTCTGTCACCTTAATTCTACTATCATTTCGTTTTTTGATTTGCGCCGGGCTCAAGGCTGGAAGTGCAGGTTTTGGCGTTGGAATGGAACTATCTACTGTTGGTGCAGACAGGACCTTAGCTGGCGGAATAACGGCCGAAGGAATCGAAGGACTTACTAAAGAAGGGGTTGGAAGAATGGCTGTGAAGGGGGGAGGTAAATCAGGTGGAGGGATGGTAGGAACAGTCGGTGTTGGAATGGGTGGCATTTGTGGGGGCGTATGAGCGGTTGGTGTGTGACGAAGAGGTGGCAATTGTGGTTGTGGTGGCAGTTGAGGCTGAGTGATAACAGGCTTTCTCCGGTTATATAGTACCAAGGCAATAATTAAGGCTATTGCTAGAGCTGTGGGCAGAGCGATTGAAAGCGTTAAAGTTACATTGCTTGTGATTGCAAATAGAGCTGCCCCAAAGACAAGCGCCACCAGTAATAAGGCAGTGACAGCTATACCTGAAATCAGGCAAGGGGAATGTGTTCTAATACCAGGAGACGTTACTGGGAGATGCTGATCAATTTTTGCAGCTAAAGATCGTGAGGGTGCTGACGGCATACTTATTAATTTGTAAGTAAGGGTTAATTTGTAAGGGCGGCTCTACACTCACAATAGCTGGGGCTGAATGGTGACAGCGGATGTGGATGTACCCAACTCTTTTATTTTGGCAATCTAGCTAGTTGATATTCTACAACACGAATAACGTCTGCAATGCCTGTCTTGTGATTGTTTGCCTTTTCTCGGCGAGCTCGAAGCTCATCTAGTTTTTTCTCAGTTACTTTATTTCTCGCGTTATCAACAGCTTTATCGGCTGCTTCTGAGTCTTCTGTAGTCTCTTTCAACATTGTCTGAAGTTTTTCCATGTTTCTTTCGAGAACAGTGCGGGCTTTTCCAGCATTCTCAGCCAATCCCTCTGCCCAATCTTTACTACCTCCCTCATTCATGTATGTTTCATCGCAATAAAAGTCTGCACTCTTGAGTGCTTCTTGAAATTCATCATCAAGAATTTCAGGTAGGGGAGCTAAAGTTCTAAAACCAGCTCTTTGTAGAGCTTCGAATGCCGAGACGCTTACTGAGTAGCTTCTTAGTGGAGTTTCATCTAAAATCTCCACATTATTCCCGATGATTAATTTACAGTGTGAAACATGATATGTTTCGTCTTTTGCTTTTAATGTAGTTAAAATCAATCTCTTTAGATCTTTTCCTGTGAATCCTTCGATCTCTTCTTTCGTGAGACTAGGTAAAATGCTCCATATTAATCTCTGGCTTGCAGCTTGTTCCCTCAGTGGGAAGTTCGTTTTTTTAGCTCTTTCCCTCACTGGGGGTTTCGTTATCAGTGGGGGTTTCGTTAGTGGACGAGCTGTCGCTTCGCGTGAACTGCAAAACAAGCTTTTGCATGCTAAAGCCGCCACAGTGGAAAAGACCAATACAGTGACTGCAGCAGCAAGCAATGCATAGGCAACGGAAGCGGTGACAGCAAAAGTGATCGCTGCAGCGGCTACGGTGAGTATGAATAGAGCTGTAATGATGAGGGCTTTTTGAGAATTACAGCAGGGCTTTTGCTTTTCAGAGGTAACATCGGGGTTGGGGCTTGTAATTGTTGGCTTGCCTGTAGGTGATGTGGATGGGTGCATAAAAAATCTCCTTAAATTTAATAATTAATCCTCCATTCTATAGATTTATTAGAAAAAGATCAATATAATAATGACTTGATGTTAATGAATTGATCGTAAAAACAAATAAAAGGCTGGTGAAAGTGAGGAAATGGCATGTAGTTTGTGATTTGAAAAAGAAAAAAACAGATTGCATAACTGGATAGTGTTATGATAAAATCAAAATTCATTAAAAAAGGTCTAAAATATAGTTATGTTTAGCAGTCGTTCAAATCACGTCATTATTACTCAGATTATTGTGGTCCACACCATATCGAGGTGCGGACCTATGTGATTGGCGTTTGCTAAAAACTAGGTTGAATTAGAGACCGCACTCTCGAGAGAGGTGCGGTCTTTTTTTTTGTTCAAGATGAGAGTTATAGAAATAAAAGGATATTTTAAAATGCTTAACAAGTGTGCAGATGTCAGGTCCATTATTATTCGAATTATTGTGGTCATCCACGTTAAATCGAGGTGCGGACCTATGCCATAGGCTTATTGCCCGTAGTTAGGTTGAAACAAAAACCGCACTCTCGAGAGAGGTGCGGTTTTTTTTTGCTTCAGAGAGTTGGGAAAAAATTATTAAAACATGATTTTTCATGAAAGGAAAAGGGTGAATATATGAAAAAAAAAGAATTGTTAGTAGTTTTGAGTACAGGCTTTGCTTTGTTCTCGATGTTTTTTGGATCGGGCAATTTAGTCTTTCCAATTGCAGTAGGGCTAGAAAGTGAAGGACATTATATCATGGCTTCAATGGGTGTTTTGTGCACGTGTGTTATATTTCCCTTCCTTGGAATGTTAGGGATGACGCTCTACAAAGGAGATATTAACGAATTTTTTAGTTGCTTTGGAAAGAGAGGGGCGTTTCTATTCTCGCTCTTAGCTTTGTCACTTATGGGACCATTTGGGGTCCTTGCTCGCTGTTTGACAGTGATTCATGGAGCATTACTCCTCATATTCCCCACGGCATCATTAGCCTTCACAAATCTTCTTATGTGTTTTGTCGTTTATTTCTTGGCTGCAAACAAAAACAGAATCGTTACAATTTTGGGAACTGTGCTGACCCCATTTTTACTATTGTCTGTTGCTGCCATTGCATTTTTTGGACTTAGCCAAGCAACATTAACTGAATCAATCAGCTCAAGTGGTTTAGATGCCTTTACAAATGGCTTCTTTAAAGGTTATCAGACGATGGATTTGGTGGCGTCTTTTTTCTTTTCAGGATTTGTAATACAGCATTTATTTCATGCGATTCCTGCACAGTCAGATGAGACTTCGCCTTTGAAACTTTTTGTGAAGGCTTCACTAGTTGGAGCAGGGCTTTTATATTTGACGTATTTTGCTTTAGTTTTGTTGGGTTGGTTATATGCACCTGTGTTGATTCATACACCTCCGCAGGCAATGTTTGGGACGATTGCTTTAGCATCGCTTGGATCGATGGCAGCTCCGTGTGTTTGTGTAGCGGTTATTTTTGCTTGCTTGACGACAGCGATCGCTTTAGCTTCTTTATTTTCAGAGTTTTTACGAAAAGAAGTCGCTCAAGAAAAAATTGGCAATAATTTGTCTTTATTTATTACTCTCAGCATTACTTTTCTTGTATCGAATCTCGAATTTTCAGGAATTGCTAATTTTTTAGCCCCAATACTTGAAACAATGTATCCAGCTTTAATTACTTTAACGGTGATAAATATCTTTTGTAAATTGTATGGAGTAAAGTCATCACATTGGCCTTTTACGGTCACATTAGTTACTAAAATATGTTGGATTTAAGGCTTAAGCAATGGGGAGTGGGCATCGAGATATAAGGTAGAGGGGGTAATTATAAATATTACCATCGTGTTTTATATTCATGAGCGTTGCTCGCATGAGTTTTTCTGGAGCATATTTTTGATTGTAAACAAGAAGGCTCTTTTTTTTCTGACTTGTGCCTGCTTTCACTTCCAGCGGATAAACATGGTGATCTGCTTCGATTAAGAAATCCACTTCTGCTGTCCCTTCGCTTGTCCAGTAATAGAGTTCTTTGTGCTTGGTTGCGATCAACTCTTGTGCAACGTAATTTTCTGTGAGAGCCCCCTTGAATTCTGTGAATAAAAGATCCCCATCAATAATGGTGTGAGCAGAAAGGCTGCTCTGCGCACCGAGTAACCCCACATCAGCTAGGAATATTTTGAAAACATTGTTGTCAGCATAAGCGCTAAGAGGAAATTTTGGAGTTTCTACTAGATGGCTTTTATGGATGAGTCCTGCGTCAGAAAGCCATTGAATCGCTTCTTCATAATCCCTGCCTCGCGCACTTTTTCTGATGGCTGCAAAAATAAACTTTTTATTCTCTTTTGCAAGCTGACGATGAACCTGGTTCCAGACTGTTGTGATATTCATTAACTGATGGGGTGGGGCATGTTTGGCAAAGTCTTTTTCATAGGCGCTCAAGATTTCCTGTTGAATTTCGCGGACTATATTCAAGTTGTCTGTCTTGGCATATTCAGCGACAGCTTCAGGCATTCCTCCAATAAATAAGTAAGTTTTTAATAGTTGGAGTAACTTTTCGTGCAATGGGCTTGGTATCGGCTCGTAAGTGTTGTATTCATCTAGAAATAGGCGGATTTTATCATGACCTAAAGCTGAAAGAAATTCGAAAAAAGTTAAAGGATACACTTCGAGAAAATTTACCTTTCCTACAGGAAAACCTTTTTCATTTGCTGTTTTAACACCTAGGAGAGATCCTGCTGCAGCAACGTGATATTCATTGGCTTCTTCACAAAAATACTTCAGGCTATTGAGTGCCTTGGGGCATTCTTGAATTTCATCCATGACTAATAGGGTGTTATGGGGTTCGATTTCAACTTCTGTATGAATGCTTAAAATTTTTATGAGCTGTTTTGGATCAAGAGTGCCTTCGAAATATTGAGATAGTTTTTCATCCTTTTCAAAATTCAGGTAGGCCATTTTTTTATAAGAAGTCTTGCCAAAATGCTTTAGAGCGTATGTTTTTCCAACCTGCCGAGCGCCATTTAGTATCAATGGTTTGCGTCTGGTTGATTGTTTCCAATTCTCAAGTAGCTGGTATACATCTCGTTTCATACCTTCACAGTATGCAATTTCCAGTTAAAAGGCAACTATTCCTTAGGAAAACGTGGGTATTTCCACGTTTTTCGTTGGAAAAACGTGGTTATCTCACACGTTTTTCGTTGGAAAAACGTGTTTTCTCTTGTCGATTGACAGTATATTCAGCAGATGTATATACTAAGTATATACAAACAGGAGAATTATCATGCAGGCACATATACAAAAATGGGGTAACAGCCTTGGGTTGCGCATACCGATGCAACTTGCAAAACAATTAAAATTACATCAAGGAAGCCCTGTAAATATTGAAATTGATGATGGCCGGATTATCATCCAGTCTCCAAAGTATAATTTGGACACGATGCTAAAAGATATCACTCCAAAAAATCAACATCGCCAAATTCTTGATGATGAACAGCGGGGAAATGAGGTATGGTAAAATATGCTCCGCATCCAGGAGATATTGTCTGGCTGGAATTTGATCCTCAAAAGGGAAAGGAAATTCAAAAAACGCGACCCGCTCTAACAGTTTCACCCCATTCTTATAATTTGAAAACAGGTTTGGGATTATTCATGCCTATTACAAGCAAAATTAAAGGATATGCATTTGAAGTTATTATTGATGACGATCAAATTCAAGGTGCAATTCTTTGTGATCAAATCCGTTCCTTAGATTGGAAGGTGTGCAAAGCCAAATTTATCACTCATGTTTCGGCTTCAATCTTTGAAGAGGCCCTTGCGAAATTTCGATTATTACTGCCAGCACATAGTGAAATGGGATGAGAGCTTGATATATTTGCAGAAAGATTATGAATTTAGAGTGTATTATTAGGAGAAACTATGAATGCATATGCTTTGCTTTTCTTTGCTGTGATCGCTGAAATTATTGCCACCAGTGCTTTAAAGCTCTCAGATGGGATGTCGAAGCTATACCCATCTCTTGTTGTAGCGCGCGGGGACGGTTCTCGCATGACAGCATAACTTTTAACACAGGCCACTTAAAAAGGTCGTCTGCTCACAATGTTTGGCCTGTGTTAAAACGTTAGGCTGGCATGAAGAACTGTCCCATGCGCGCTTTCGTATGCAACGTCTTTGGCTGTGCGCGCATGGGACAGTTCTTCATAACGTCATCGCTTCTAACACAGGCCATCTTATGAATGTAACAGTCTTTTTATGTGGCCTGTGTTAAAAGCTTCGCCGTTATGCGAGAACCGTCCCCGGCGCGCGCTTGTTAGCTTTAGCATCTCCTAAATAACTCAAGTTATTTTTCGAAAGAACCGGAGTATATCAAAGACGAACCCACTCGATTGCCCCTCCGGCAGGGAGCTTTGCGTTTAATTCCTTTTCAACCAACAGAAGCCGATCCAGCGTTGCAGCCATATGTGAAGATTGCTCATTGCCTCTGTCAATATTGTCTCATCGGTTACTTGTTTTTCTAGCCATTCACAAAGACCGTTGAGCGTTTCGCCATTTTCAAACCGTTTTAATAAGTCATATTCAATCGTATCAATCTGTTTGTATATAATCTGATTCAGAGCATCTCTAAAGAGTACAAAGGAGTACTTTTGCTGCCCTTCAGCATGCTGCAGAACAGGAAAATCATTATCCACCCAATATTCTGGCTCTTGCAATAAGAATTGATCCCTGAATTGAAACAGATGATACGGGAATTGATAAAGCGAAATATGTTTTTGAAATGTCAAAGGGACTTCAAATAAGGATTCAAGCCCTTCCTCTAACTGTTGTGGAGAGGCCAATGGGGGCTCGTCGGGGGCAAAAAAGCTTGTGTTGTACCCACAATCTATGCAAGCGGCATTATACACCAGTTCATGGTTATCTTGTGTGTAATCTTCTTTCACCCATTGAGGAAAACGATCCCCAAGATTATTCAAGGACCAATGATTTGGACAATATTTTACCAAAAAAGGGACTGCCAGGGATTCATTGAAATCATAGTATCCAAAAAGGCGGGTGACTGTAGGGTATGCATCTTGCATAGTCTTGAGCAAGCGCCACCAATATTGCTGATTATATAGTTGAACCCGTTGTGCTGGCCTTAAAGTGGGGCTTGGGTTAATGAAATCGCAGGCTTCTTGCTCCATAGGTCGTCCAGAGGGTGATATTGGAGCCATATTACTGTTGACATCGATGGGGCGCGAGATGATGCTGCCAAACCAGGTCTGGGCTTTCTTTAACTCCAGGGGAACTTTTACATCGAATTTCATTTTTGAGCCATTTCCATTATGATAGATTTTTGAAACTGCTTCGCTCTTAATGCCTCATCCCATGTTTGTTTAAAGCTGAGGAAATTATCATCCCACTCGAGCAATGTCGATACTCCGCCAGTACGTGAATAGACCTCCGCATAAAGAGCCCAAACTTCATCCTTCACATAGTTGTCATGAGTATCAAGAACATAGTCCCCATGGTCGGTATGGCCTGCTAGATGTATTTGGAGGACCCGTTCAAGGGGGATATTATTGATATAATCTTTTGTATTAAAGCCATGATTTCGACTTGATACATAGATGTTATTTACGTCCAACATCATAAAGATATCAGCTTTCTCTACGACCGCGGAATAGAATTCCCATTCAGGCATTTCATCTTGTTTAAATTCAACATAGGATGAAAGATTTTCTAGTGCAAATGGCAACTCAAGATAGTCTTGAACAATCCGGGCTCTTTCTGCAACGTAGTCGATGACTTCATGTGTATAGGGAAGAGGCAAAAGATCGTGATAATGTGCTCCTGGAAGCCGTCCCCAGCATAAATGATCAGAAATCCAGGGAGTTTTTGTAATTTTTGCCAGGGCCTTTAATTTTTTTAAGTATTCAAAATCTAGGGGATCAGGGCTCCCAATTGCAAGAGAGACCCCATGTTGGACAACCTTGTATTGTTCGAGAATTTTATGTAGGTTTTCAAGGGCTTTGCCTCCATCAATCATAAAATTTTCGCTAATGATTTCAAACCAATCAATGTCTGGTTTATCTCGGAAAATTTCTTCGTAATGGGGAACGCGTAATCCAATTCCAATTCCCAGATTGGGAATACCATGTTTCTTTTTCATTGTATTCTACTTAGGTTGTTGAGAAGCTGCTCCAGACCGTTTTTTGGCCATTTTATTTTTTACGAGTTTTACTGCTAAATTTTTATCTGCAATTGCACACTTTCCTGTTCCTTTGCATGAACCCTGTCCAGCGCATGTATGTTTGGCTGTTTCACAAGCATTAAGTCCAGAGCAATCATTTGTCCCGCTGCAGCGCATGCTTGCAACTTTTAATGCAAGTGCCTTACCTTCAGGGGTTAAGCTTTTGTAATCCGCGAGACCTTCAGGGGAGAGTTCGAGTAGGAGTTCATCTTCGGTCATGACGTGGTATCCCAAATTTCCATTATTGGGATCGGTTTGATTACTGTCATTTGATTGACTGCTATTTTTATCATCAGCAGAAAGGTGAGTCGCTAATATAAGACCCGCTGACAACCCAACAATAGCAAGTTTCTTAATGTCACGTTTTTTTTTCATAATCCTCTCCTAAATACAGAAATACCCAACCTGCCTCCGTTCAAAGAAAGACAAGTTGGGTTACAATTTTCTTAAAATTCTAGCGCTGATTCATCATTCCATTTCTTTTTTGTGCCATTTGTCTAGCAGCATCTCTTACGATATCATTTTTATCTTTAGTTGGGTTGTCAGAGGCTATTTTCAATGCTAGTGCCTTTCCTTCTGGACTGAGGCTTTGATATTGCGATTTTCCTTGATCGTTAAGTCCTGACATCAAATCTTTTTCTGACATTGTTTTTGAAGCCATCATTTGATTTTGAGTATCAGTATCAGCATCAGCTGTATACTGTCTGTTGCTTGAGCCACAGCCGCTACGAGCTTGTGAGCGATGGTAATAACCAGGTAAGCTACCTGATGATCCGCAACCGTGGCCGCCGCCGCAACCGCTACCTGCAAGATATGTTTCTGAATTTACAACAGTTTCTGCACCGATTGGCGATTGAGCTGCAACAACCAATCCGCCTACCATTCCCATCAACGCCATTTTTTTAAAGTTTGTTTTTTCCATAAAAAAGCCCCTCTTGTTAATTTTCTGCTACGATGTTGGTTCTTCATCCGCGCTTTATCCAAGAGCAATCAACATTACTCCAGGGGAAAAGCTAGAAGATCTATCTTCTGTACAATATTTATTTAACAGGAGGCAAATGAATTTACAAGATTTTTTTTATTGTTCTTCTTCGATCTCATCGGGTTCCGGCTCAAAATCTTCTAGAGTTTTGAGCCTTTTTCCCGATATCACGCGGATGATTGATAAGATCCATGCAACAATGACATAACCCCAAGCAATGAATGCAAAAGAGAAGTCTAAATGCTGTACAAACCCATAAAAGACGACGAAAACGGTAAATACAACGATAAAGAAAACTTGCCGGAAGGAAGTTACTTTAATGCGAAGGGTTTTCAAACTGGGAAACTTCCATTGACTGACCATAAAGTAACCGATGAGAATCATCATCGAAAACAAGGTCCACATATGCGCTAAAGGGGTGATTGTGGAGATGTTGATAAATTCATCAGAAAAGAGTAACTGATTGCCAGATACAACGGCCATCGCTGCGGCTGGAATGGGCAATCCAGTAAAGTTTTTCTTGGAAGCTTCCCTAAGTTCTTGATCGTTAGCGATTTTATTGCTATTGACATTGAACCGGACGAGACGTAACACTCCACATACAGAATAGATCATCGCAGCAGTTGTCATCAAATAAGACCATTCTGTACCTGGAGTAAGAGAAAGAGTTTTTAAAATGATGACAGAAGGGGCAACGCCAAAGGTGACAGCATCGGTCATCGAGTCGAATAGTCCTCCAAACTCACTCTCAACTTTCATCACCCTTGCCACAGCACCGTCGAGGAGATCGGCAAAAGCTGCTAATAAAAGAATTCCTGTCGTTGAAATGAGGATATCTCGGGTCATTTCGCCGGGACCTAACATATTCATTTTAAAAATGATATACAAGCCACAGCACAGACCAAATGTTGTGATGATATTTGGGAGGAAATTAACCTTTCTTCGCATCGATGCACTTTTTGTTAATTGGAAAAGCCATAGTATATAGCATTGCCCATTTTTTAGCTGGCAAAAATCATCTCCTTGCAATAAGATTTTCAGAACAGATAGCCTGGCATGCGCATAAGGCTAATCCAAGAATTTTTACCACAGAGATCACAGAGAGAAGAAGAGTATTATGGAGGAGATGAGAATATTTTTTCATCCCCTCCATAATTCTCTTCTTCTCTCTGTGATCTCTGTGGTAAAATCCTATTCAGGCACGAAATTTCGCTTATAGCCACATTGAGGAATATGCTACCGAAACTTACCCATCTTAGCGCCGTAGGAGAAACCTATGGCAATTTTAAAGTCACTAGAGTTATTGAAATACATGAATTGCAGTGTATCTTGCGCGAATTGGTGCACATTCCAACTGGCGCTCAAATCATGCACATCGCAAACGATGACCCTGACAACCTGTTCTGCCTCTCTTTTAGAACGACCCCAGATAGCTCAAATGGCGTTGCACATATTCTAGAACACACTGTCTTATGTGGATCAAAAAAATATCCAGTTAAAGACCCCTTCTTTGCTATGACCCGTCGTAGCTTGAACACTTTTATGAATGCCTTTACAGGCACAGACTTCACTTGTTATCCCGCTTCCTCACAAGTTCCTAAAGACTTTTACAACCTCCTCGAAGTCTACTTAGATGCTGTCTTTCATCCTAACTTAAACCAATTAAGCTTTCTTCAAGAAGGGCACCGCCTTGAATTTGCTGTGGAGGGTGATCCCCATTCCCCACTGACGTATAAAGGGATTGTTTTTAATGAGATGAAAGGGGCAATGACTTCCTCAACAACACGATTGATGGAGTCCTTACATCAAGCTCTTTTCCCTGATATTACCTATGGATATAATTCTGGAGGAGATCCCAAAGAGATTCCAAAGCTCTCGTACAAGGAACTTTGCGAATTCCATCAGAAATACTATCAGCCTAGCCATTGTCTTTTTTTCTTCTATGGCAATATGCCCTTAGAACAGCATCTGGACTTTATTGAAAAACAGACTCTGAAAGATAGCAAGAAGCTCCAACCACTTTCCCCTATTGGCAATCAACCACGCTTGACAGCCCCTCTTCAAATAGAAGGTGAGTACCCGATCTCACCAGATGAAGATTCATCAGACAAGGCAATCATCGCTTTTGGATGGCTGACGTGTCATATCTTAAATCAAGAAGAACTGCTTGCCCTGACAATTTTAGAAATCGTCTTAATGGACACTGATGCCTCCCCACTAAAGCTTGCATTATTAAAATCTGGCTTGTGCAAACAGGTGAGCGCTTCGATCGATGTTGAAATGAGCGAAGTTCCCGTCATTGCCACCCTTCGAGGCTGTGATCCTGAAGATGCCGATAAGCTCGAAGCTGTTCTCCGTGGCACGTTAAAGGAAATTGCTGATCATGGAATCCCGATGGAACAAGTAGAAAATGCCTTGCATCAGCTCGAATTCTTCCGAAGCGAAATCGGAGGAAATCATGCCCCGTTTGGACTTTCGTTATTCATGCGGTCAGCCCTGCTGAAACAGCATGGCGGCAACCCTGAAGATGCTTTAAAAATTCATAGTTTATTCGACCAGGTTCGCAAACGTTTCTTGCGCGATCCACTTTATTTATCTCAGTTAATCCACCAATATTTTCTCGACAATCCTCACTTTGTTAGGCTTGTAATGCTTCCAAAGGTCAATTTAAATGAGCTAGAGGAAGAGCAAGAAAGACAGTTATTGAATAAAATGCGCCAAGAACTATCTGAAAAGCAAGTAAAGGGCATTTTAAAGCAAACTCAGGAGTTATCGCAATTTCAAGAAAAGCAAGCCGATATCGATGTAGATATTTTACCGAAAATCTCCTTGGAAGATGTCCCAGTAACATCGAGGATATACCCCATTACACAAGAGGTTGCAGGGCCTTTACATCTATTTCACCATAATTGTTTTACCAATGACATCACATATGCTGATTTGGTGTACAATTTGCCAAAAATTCAAGAGGATGAATTGGAACTCGTGCGCTTGTTTACAACATTGATTGCCCAGATGGGTTGCGGTAAACGCACGTATGCCGAAACATTAGATTACATCCAGGCAAATACAGGGGGCGTCGGAGCCTATCTGTCGCTAAACCTACAAGTTGTTAATCCAAATTCCTTCGTTCCCACAATCGGAATACGGGGAAAAGCCTTATACCATAAGACAAATAAGCTGTTTCCTCTGATGCGCGATATGATTGAGTCCATAGATTTTTCTGATATTGGACGCTTAAAAGAAGTGATTTTAAAACAGTACATCTCATTACAAAGCTCTTTCAATCAAAACGCCATGAGATATGCCTCTCAAATGGCTGCAAGCTCCATCAGCGTCCCATCGAGAATATCCAATGCATGGAATGGAATCGACTATTATAGAAAAATTAAGCAAATAGCTGAAAATATTGATGTTGAAATACACCCGCTTTCAGAAAAATTGCGTCAGCTCCATGGACGCCTACTTGGATTGCAAGATCCCCATCTTATCCTCTCTTGTGATACCAAAACCTATTCAGAACTTAAACAGCACAAGTTTTATGGCCTTGAGGATATCGAAACCAAGAGTTCCATAACATGGCAAGCCGATTTCCCTCTGAAAAAAATCGAAAGAATTGGATATCCCATCGCTTCGCCCGTTGCATTTCTTACCCATATATTCAAAACCGTTCCCTATCTTCATCCCGATACGCCCGCTTTAGGGGTAGCCGCAGGTCTTTTTGATAATCTCGTGCTTCACCAAAGAATCAGAGAACAGGGTGGTGCTTATGGGGCCGGAGCGGTAAACCATTCACTATCTGGAACGTTCTCTTTTTACGCTTACAGAGATCCCAATATCAGCAACTCTATCATTGCTATTGAGGAAGCCATTCAATCTATTTTGAATGGGGAATTTGAGGAGTCAGATTTAGAAGAGGCAAAGCTAGAAATTGTACAAGGGCTGGATGCGCCCGTTGCTCCAGGCAGCCGAGCAGATCTTGCTTATAGTTGGTATAGAGAGGGAAAAACGAGTGAAATGCGTCAGGCATTCCGCAATCGCCTTCTGGCATTGACAGCAAGTGACGTGATCCAAGCTATTAAGCAGCACATTGTCCCAGCTTTTGATTCTGGAGCAACTGTAGTGTTTGCAGGTCGTGAGTTGCTGGAGAAGGAAAACAAAGCGCTGACAGCAATGCACAAGCAACCCTTCGACATTGCATCCGTTTTTAATTAACTTCAAGCTAAGTAAGGCAATAGCTTAGAAAAAAATTAAACGCAAAGGCGCTAAGACCCGAAGCCGCAAAGAAAAAGAAGAAGATATTTTTTCAATACACATTAGAAAATAAATCTTCTCCACTTTCTTTGCGGCTTCGGGTCTTAGCGCCTTTGCGTTTAGTATTTTTACTACGACGTTGCCTTGATTGAGTTACAGCTGCGCAAGATGCTTCTCTATAGCCGCAACATCGCATGTCACAAGCTCAATGGCTAATTCACCCACAATAGTTTTCTTAATCTGCTGACTCAAATGCTGACGAAGCACACCAAGAAAAGAAGGCTCTGCAAGTATATAAAGACGATGGAAATCTCCTTTTTTCTCAGCTTGTTCCAGAAAATGAGCAACATCTGTCGCAAATTTGATCGCTTCCAATTCTTTTGGTTCCACTTCGGACTGATAAGAATAGCGTCCGGAGCCTCGACTTTGAAATCCTCTTCCAGGTTTTGAAGAGACTAAATCTTGATTGTGCAATCGACTTTCAGGGTGTTCAAGATGGGAGATCTCCTCTATCTTTGGAAATTTCACTAAACGATAGATTTTGGCCTGGCAGTTATCTGCAACGACTACCCATGTAGAATTCTGTTTATGTGGCATAATTGACTCCTATCCCATTGTGAATGAAGAACCCTTTATCTAATTATAACATATAAGCTTCCCAGTTATTCCCGTCAAAGATATTTTATCACAGAGATCACAGAGAAAGCGAAGAGGAAAATAGGTTTAATGACTTATAATTCCCTCTGCGTCTCCGCGCCTCCCCGTCTCTGCGTTAATCATTATAACGAATTTAACGCAGAGACGCAGAGGGAATTATAAGTCATTAAAGCGACCTTGGACGAAGTTAAACCAATAGCCTATTTTCCTCTTCTCGCTTTCTCGGTGATCTCTTTCGTAAAGTATCTTTAGCTGGAATTGCTGAAGTTCTGGTATCATGTTACCAATGAATACTATTTCTATTCCCACATCAACACCTCCTAAGGCGCGCGAAATTGCTTTCTTGGCGCTCCTTTCCGCTGCCCGCGAAGAGAAATTTATTGCCGATTCCCTCGACACCTGGAAACAAACTTCCCATCCTACTGATATTGATTTTCATCTAGCTCGCCAATTAGCCTATGGAACAGCTAAATCCGCATTAAGTCTCGATCATATGGCTTCCAAAATCGCTAAGAAACGTAAACTCTCTCTTAATCTTAAAGAACGCCTCATCCTTAGACTTGCTTTATATCAATACTACTATCTCGAAAGGATTCCCATTTATGCTCTTTCTAACGAGTCGATGAAACTCGCTAAAAAATACTGCCATCGCATATTCGCAAATTTTCTTAATGCCATTCTCAGACAATTGCCCGACTTCCCCTTCGAACTACCTTCAGAAGACTCCCAGGATGCTCTCAGTATACGCTTTTCATACCCCTCTTTTTTCGTTAATAAACTCCTTCAAGATTACTCTCTTGATACAAGCAAAGAAATCCTACTCGCAGGGAATAACACCCCTCCAATCATGGCACGCATCCGCACTGCTACCGACTCACCCTACCTAAAAAGCCTTCCAAACACTGTCTGTTCAATCGGAGTTTTATCAGACCACGCTAAATTACATGCCATCAGCAGTGATCCGAGTTACTACATTCAAAACGTCACTCCAGCAACTTTAATTACCCTCTTAAGCAAAGACGTTAGTTCTCCTAAGAAGATTTTAGATCTATGCGCTTCTCCAGGAGGTAAATTGATTGCCGTTCACGATTTATTTCCCGATGCGTCACTATTTGCTAACGACGTCTCTCAAGAAAAAGTAGATCGCTTAAAAGAAAACTGCTCGAAATATGAAGTTTCACCAACCTTCAGTTGTATGCCAGGGGAATCTTTTACCCATTCCGGATTATTCGACCTCATTATTCTAGACGTTCCTTGCAGCAATACAGGCGTGTTGAGCAAGCGCCCCGAAGCCCGTTGGAGAATTAATCAAGAAAGCTTAGATAATTTACAAACCCTTCAACTCAAACTCCTTCGACACAGCGCCAGCTTGCTTGCTCCTCAAGGGGAGATTTGGTATATGACTTGCAGTATATTAAAATGTGAAAATGAACAGCTAGTTGCCAAGGCTTGTGAAGAATTAAAACTCCATCAACGCTGGAGCCAAAGCATCCTTCCCAATAGTGAAGGTTGGGATGGAGGATTCGCATGTGCTCTCAAAAGATAAAGTGGCTCCAATTCAACCTACTCTCAGGTATTCCTAAGCTAAAACATGCCGTATTACTTCGCCAGGGCGGATGCAGTCAAGACGATTATGCGAGTTTAAACCTTAGCGACAACGTGGGTGATAATCCAGATTTTGTAGAAAAAAATCTTTTAAAAGTGAAAGAAACTTTGGCTATTGAACACCTGTTTTGGGCACATCAATGTCATGGGAAACATATTCATGAAGTTAATAACAGCCTTATGAATCATGTTCCTTCTGCTGATGCGTTGGTAACAAATATACCACATTGCACATTGATGGTGACACATGCAGATTGCCAAGCGACTATTATGTATGATCCCATTCACAATGCCATTGCCAATGTTCATGCAGGGTGGCGTGGCAGTGTCCAAAATATCTTTAAAGAAACCATTGAATATATGAGATTTCGCTACGGATCCCATCCACAAGAGCTTTTAGTCTGCATTTCCCCAAGTCTCGGACCCGAAAATGCACAGTTTATCCACTATAAACAAGAGCTTCCTGAGCCTTTCTGGCACTTTCAACATAGGCCTGAGTACTTTAATTTTTGGGAAATTAGCCGCATGCAATTAGAAAGATGCGGGGTTTTATCTCATCACATTGAGATATCTGGGATCGATACGCATGCCAATTCAACGGATTTTTTTTCATATCGTCGGGACAAAAAAACCGGCCGCCACGGCACCCTCGTGACCCTCGTTTAAGCATCAGCAACTCCCTTTAAAACATCTCTATAAGATTTTTACCACAGAGATCACAGAGAAGAAGAGAAATAGGGAGAGGAAGGAAATATCCTTTTTTCTACAAGAATATTTCCACATCCTCTCCTGTTTCTCTCTTCTTCTCTCTGTGATCTCTGTGGTAAAATCCTCGTGTTTACGTTAATAGATTTATGCCTTTCATGCCTATACTGCCTAACACTGTGTTGATGACACTTTTCACAGCTAAATTTCGTTCTGCACTTTTCTTGCGCTCTGCTTCGCCCTCTTCAATGCTCTTGAGCACATCATTTTGAAAATCGCCCCACAGTACACCTCCAGCAGAAATTATAGTATATCTATGCTTGAAAGCTTCATCGAATTTCTTTTGAGCCACTTCTTCCGTCATTTTATGACGCTCTTGCAGGATCTCAACGCTCTTTTGTTTTATCATCTTGACCTTTTCATACAGTGCCTGCCCCTTATCAATAATACTCGCGTAATAGATCCCAGCACCCTTATAGCGCGCCTTCAATTTAGCAAACTCAGCTTCATTCACCTCTTCTTTCTTTTCATTTTCTAACGCATATTGCACCATATCTTTGTAAAATTGCGCATACAGATGATTTACTAGACCCGATTCTTTCATTAAATAAGCATATACTGAAGCCTGATTCGATATTCTCTCAAACAGCTCTTCCAAGGCATTAAAATCTAAACGAATATCTTCGGTCTCTCTTAAACACTTAAGATTCATCGCATGATCCAAACCAAGATGACGTGGAACTAGATGACGAGGCGTTCTATCCTTTTCCAAACATTTTTTTGCAAAATCAATAAAGGGTTTGCACTGCTCTTTATCCCTTTTTGATAACTTTTCCTTTTCTGATGTTGCTTCCCACGTGATTTGACTCAGGCTGTGCGGGATTCTCTCGTATAAGGCAAAACGCCCCTCTGTATCCACATCAAGGCATGCAGCAGTAGCAATAATGCCCCCTTGCGATTTATAAAATTGCCCCATAATCTGCTTTGTCCCAACCATAGCCTTATTAAAACCAATGATAAGCACTGCATCGGATCGCTCTTTGACAGCAAAAACAAGGTTTTTATTGAGGCTCTTGGGTTTTTCTACGGCAGCATGTATTCGCTTAGTTTCTTGTTCAGGCAAATCAAGTTGAGCACCCAAGGTATAAATGTGATCATTAAAGCTAATGGCATCCCCTTCTTTCAAACTTCCTCTCCAGGCAACATGTTCTTTATCCTCGACAAAAAGCCCTTTCATCCCCTCTTGCATCAATCTGTATTCCACAATTGCAACCTGCCTTGCAATTTCTTTTGGGGACTTCTTCTCTTCCGCAGCCAGCTCTACAACAGCTTGAAATAATCGATGCAGTTTTTGAGCATTCAACTGTTTTTCTTTGCAAAGCTTGTTGATTTTCTTTTTGAATTTTTTAACACCTTTAAATTCAGCTTTTGAAATTTCTTCATTGCGCGAAATCTTCCAAAGCATCTGTAAGGGCAATGCTGTTTCAAAAAGCCCTTCCACTTCAACGACTTGCAAACAACTTTCTAACCTATGTACCTGAGAGTCTTTTAATTTTAAATCTCGTAAAATTTTTGGAAAACGCTCCTCGAGGAGTGTATTGAAAGACCTGTTTTGTCCATTCTTGACTAGTTTAATGAATGGATCGACCTGCTCTTGCCAGTCAATAAAAGAATTACGCGCCTCTGTGACGCTATCTTCACTCGATTTTTCGCCCTTACAACATTGCTGGACATAGGTTGCATATTTCTCAACATAATTAGTTATCTCCTCCAATTGCTTTTCAAAAACCAGTTGCGTTTGTGCCGTTGCTTTTATCATTCTTCTGGCTTCTAGCGTATGCCAATCGAGACATTTGCATAGTGATACTATTTTATAAATCCATCGCCAAAACCGCCCCAAACCACATGCAGAATCATAAATGCTACTGCTCCAGGGGCTTGCAACAACATTAGGCTTTTGACGATGAGCTGCGGAATAGATTTCTTGAAGAGTGTCTCCAAGACCAGCAACTTTTAATGGCATATTCTTTCTCCTTCATAGTTTAACCTAAAAACGGCGATTGACTTTAGCGCCGGCCCTCCGGGACGGCATGTTTGGGTGACGTCATTCCCAGGCTTCGCTTACCCCTCCGGGGAGCTTCAGCCTGGGCTATTACATGAACAGGCCCTCCGGGCTGTTTGCATGGTCTGTTATTTGCCGTGCTGCATCTGCCGAAGCTGTTCAGCAAGAAAAATACGTTGCAACCAGCCCGGAGGGTCTGTTTACGTAATAGCCCAGGCTGAAGCTCCCCGGAGGGGGAAGCGAAGCCTGGGATAACGTCATCCAAACACTCCGTCCCGGAGGGCCGGCACCAAAGTAAATCGCCGTTTTTAGGTTTGAATCTCTACTGTACAGAGAATTATTAAATTCTTCACTCTCTCTTTATCAATTCTTAATGGAGAAAGGTTAACTTGAGTGCATTAAATGAAAATGAACCAACAAGTAGTGTGGTCAAAATTCATAAATCCATTAATATGAGAAACTCACAAACCATAAGGAGATAAATTATGTCATCATCACCATACGCTATAGCCGGATCACGAAATGCAGCTCAACGAATTCCCCCCTTTCCAGGGGCAACCCAAACTCCATTTACACAAGCAGGACGTGCAGCAGGTCGCGGAGGACCAAGCCACTCTTCTCTTATAAATGTTGCTTCTCGGATGCCAACTCCATCAGCGCCCCTATTTCCTCATACTAGCCATCCAGCCCCATCAGCATATATGCCTGCTGGTGGAGGTCGTATTACACCAACACCGTCAGCACCATCTCTATATCCTCCAATTACTCCTGGAGGCCCATCTAACCCACCCCTTGTTCTTACCGCTACCTCCACCCCACCCCCAGTTTACATCCATTTACCTACTGCTCCTGTTTATAGTGCAGCTGGCGCAGCAAGTCATACATCTACGACAACCCATCATCATATAGGTCATCATCACCACATTCCCTCCGGCAGTGGCTATCAATCACCCCCATTAAATGGACGTGCAACAAATTGCCTCTGTTCATTTTTGTGTGCTATTGTGGCATTAATTGTGTTTGTTGCTGTGGCCTTCTTTGCGCTTCTTGTTGAAATTCCCGTGCTATTTGGATTAGGGATATTGTTTGCAATCATTTCAGGAGTTGTTGCGATTGCAAGATGCGGCAGAGGTGGATAGCAGAAAATGATGCGCATGAAAGGACAAAGGACGTTAA
>JABDBC010000034.1 GCA_013288825.1 Chlamydiota bacterium | reverse complement strand
TAAACTTTACATCTTCTTAATAATCTCTTAACTTCTCTGAGGTAAATTAAATCCGACTGTGATAATTTAGTGTGAGCCTCTTGCAAACGGTTTGTGAGGGGGATTAAATTAGACACGGGAAATAGAAACTAAGGGGTTATATGACTAATCTTTCATCAACAGTTTTCCGATATTTGCTTAGCATGTCCTTAATATTTGGATGTGGCTCATTGACAGCAGGAGAGGCACTTGGAGTTCCAGAACCAGAAGAAGAAGAAGTTCCAGGTGAAGATCCTTATGCTGACGATGAACGGTATCAGCAAGCTGGTAGTCCAGACTTAAACCAAGACGAACAAGCTGACGAGATCCAACTCTTGTTGACTGTCCAACCAGGTGAAGAAGAACAAGAAAACGATATTAATGAACTGCAGAAATCCGCCTTGGCTATTTTGTCTAATGGTGGGAAAGTAAAAGTTTCTAAAAAATCCAATATGACATCGATATTAGATGCCTCTACAGCCTTTATGACGACACATCCTGGAGCCGTTCATACCTTAAAGACTTATGGGATACTCGGCGACACGTTGGTGCTAGAAGATGATGCTATTTGGGCGGTTCGTCCAAGCGATCAAAACAAGTGTCTATTTTCATGGTTGGACCCATTTGATGCTAATTTTGTCATCATTACTTTAAATCATGAGCTGTTTAGCAGTTATGTATTCCGCCTTCACAACCAAACAACAGGGCAATCTGTAGCAGCTAATTTAAGACTGTTTTTGACACTTCCTTATCACTCTATCTACAATCATCATGTAGTTGCTTTTGATGATGTTTTGAAAATGATTTGGTTGGAAGATGGTTCGGTATGGAGCGTGATGTCATGTGATTATTCTACTCAGTGGCAGATTGGTCATACTGTGATCATTGGAGTAAATGATGGTTGGTTTTCTTCAAGCCGGCCAAATATTTTGATCAATGCAGATCTTTTGAATGTTGTTCGTGCGAATTGCATTAATTAGGTAAAAGTGCAGCTCGGGCCGTTTCTCCGAGCTGTCCTTTCGTGCCCGAGCCCGTGTGCGTGCCCGTGCCCGAATCATTATTCTTATCCTTATCTTCCACTAATTTGTTAGTAAATTGGAAAAGGAAAAGAATAATAATTCGGGCACGGGCACGCACACGGGCTCGGGCACGAAAGGTACGTTAATCTATTTCTGCTTCTTCTTGAAATTCTCCAGGGCTTTGTCCAACCTGCGCCGCTCTTGACCACGGATCCGATCAATGTAAAGGATTCCGTTAATGTGATCATTCTCATGCATAAATACTCGTGCATGCAACCACATGAGATCCTCTTCAAAGGTGTTTCCTCGGATGTCTGTGGCTCGGATTTTTATCCCTACCGGTCGCTCTACATCACCATAAACACCTGGAATTGAAAGACATCCCTCTTCCCTCACCCATTTCTCTTCAGTATAGGCTAAAATTTTGGGATTAATATATATTCGAATTTCACCTGCTTCCCATTCATGATCTTCGGGATCTTCAGAAACTTTGATGGGGACTTGAGTCACAAATAGAGCTAAAGATTGGTTGACCTGAGGTGCTGCAAGGCCCATTCCATTTTTAGCATGCATGGTATCAATCATATCTTGAGTAAGCTGAATGATCTCAGGGGTAATTTTAGTGATCGGCGCCCCTTTCTTCCTCAGAATAGGGTCATCAAAATATCTTAAAGGTATTTGCATACTAACTCTTAAATTGACGCGATAGGATTGGGTTCAGGCATGCGATTTGCAATGCGCGCCGGGGACGGTTCTCGCATAACGTCATCGCCTTTAACACAGGCCGCATCAATAGCCTTTTATTTTCATAGACTGGCCTGTGTTAAAAAGATGGCGTTATGCAGAACTGTCCCATGCGCGCATTACAAATCACAAGCCAGACCCCAACCCTGCACATCGCGTTAAATGGCGTATTCAATGGCTCGCCGCTCCCGAATTACGACGATTTTGATTTTGCCGGGATACGTTAGTTCCTTCTCAATGCGACTCGTAAGAGCTTTGGCCAAAAGGTGCACGGCGCCATCCTCCACCTTATTTGGACATACAACAACGCGTATTTCGCGTCCAGCCTGCATAGCATAGGCTTCTTCAACGCCTTCAATCTCTCTTGCTAATTCCTCGAGTTGCTTCAACCGCTTTAAATACTGCTCCACAGCCTCGTTGCGAGCTCCAAGACGCGATGCAGATATAGCATCTGCTGCGCTGCAAAAACTTCCTTCTATTGTCGTTGGCTCCATTTCGTAATGATGACAGCCAATTCCATTTGCAACATCTTTGAACTCCCCATGCTTCAAAGCAAAGTCATGGCCAATAATAGCATGAGACCCTTCTACGTCATGCGAAAGTGCTTTTCCCATGTCATGAAGTAAGCCGATGCGCTTTGCCAATCTTGCATCCAATCCCAGCTCAGCAGAAATTATCCCCATCAGATGAGCGACTTCTATGGAATGCTCTAACACATTTTGACCATAACTAAAGCGAAACTTCAACTTGCCAAGCAGAATGATAATCTCTGGATGTAAATTCATTACGCCGGCGCGTATTGCAGCATCTTCTCCGAAAAGTTTGATCTGTTTTTTAAGGTCTGTTTTAGCCTTAGCAACAACCTCTTCAATACGCGTTGGATACACTCTGCCATCGATTAATAGCTCGTTCAATGCCATTTTGCCTATTTGAATTCGGATGGGATCATAGCCTGACAGGACTACTGCACCAGGAGTTTCATCAACGATAAAGTTAATTCCTGTTTCTCTTTCTAATGTACGAATATTGCGTCCTTCACGACCGATGATGCGTCCTTTCATGTCATCGGGGATGCTTACTGTGTTGACTGTCGCTTCAGACACGCAGTCTACTGCTAGCCTATTAATGGCAGTAGCAATAATTTCCCGTGCTTTTTGTTCTGCCTCTTCTTCTGCTTCGCGTATCAATCGCCTTGTCAAGTGGCTAGCTTCTAGTTTTGTTTCTTCAGTAAAACGATTAATTAGTAAGTCTTTGGCTTCCTGAGCACTATATCCTGCCGATCGTTCTAGCTGATTGATGAGCTTAAGTTCAATCTCACTGATATGTCTCTTTTCTTCAATTATCTGGGCTTGAGCGCCCTTGCAAACGGCTTCGCGTGCTTCAATCTCGGCTATTTTTTTTTCTACCAAAAAAGTTTTGGCATCAAATTTGTCTTCGCGCAATTTAAGGCGCTCTTCTTCACGCAACATCTTCCGCCGTTCATTTTGCAATATCAGTTCTAATTCACGCTGTTGTTCTAATTGCAATTGCTTTATATTTAGCTCCTGGGATTGTCTGCGGGTTGCCGCTTCTTGCTCCCCTTTTTGCAGAATGGATGCAGAAATAGTCTGATAATTCCCGAGTTTGATGCGATGGAAAAGATATATGCTAAGGGCGCCGACACATGTGCCTACGAGAAAAATAAGAATTAATTCAGCAATATAGTCTAGGTGCATAAAAAAGTTTTGGTTAGATAGTACGGATTTGTTCATATTAGCAAAAGAATAAACGTTTTGCAATGGTTAAAGAGCCACCACATTCTCATAGCTGACAAAACTTTTATGTTTGACAAGGGATTGCCTATCCTGTTAAAAATGAAAGAAGATGACAAATGCAATTACCATAAAGGAGATTCTGTGAGTAGCATCGGAATGAAAAACCAAATTATAGGTGCAATCCTTAGCTTAGGCGTGCTTACCCTTCCAACAAATGCTGTAGCAGTAGAACAAAACCAGGATGAACAGTGTTCAAAAAATATCCTACTTTCATATTTTCCAGATCCTTTTGTAAAAGAAACATTGAAGCGGTTTGATGTTCCCCAGAAGGATTGGGATGCCATCGTGAGTGAGTTGGGTGTGCGGGACAAGGAGATCATCAAGCAAGTTGAAGCGAAGGCAGAAAAGATCACTCCTAACCCTTTGAAGGACCCTCAACAACGACAAGCAGCAGTAAAAATCTTTAGAGATACTCTCCTAGAAAATTTTTCCGCTGTCATGAACGTCCATGGGGTTAAGGACGAGAAGAAAATTCAGTCGATGCTTGATGATATTCAACAACAGAAAGCGAAGCGGTTTGCACAATGTATGGAAGCCCAGCGCACTCCACAGGCAAATCAAAAATCCACAGGAGCTTCTTCATCGGATCAAGATGATGATGATGACTATGATGACGATGATGATAATGACTATGATGATGATACTCGCGAAGATGATAGAGTTCGTGATAACCACCATGAGGATAAAGATCGTGATACCAAAAATAAGAAATAGTTTCTTCATATTACAGAGATGGCAATCCAGCATTTGTTGCTGGATTGTGACCTTTCTTACACTTTATGGCATTCCGCACTCACAGCTGCAAGCTCAAGTGGAAGAGGTTACAATTAGCTGGACGGCAAGTCTTTGCCTGCAATCCTGCGTACAGGGGTTGGAGACGCAATTTCGGAAAATTACTGGGGTTTCTGAAGTTTCTATTAACCAGCAGAGTGGGCGTGCAATACTAAAGTGGAAGCCCGAAGTGCCTTTTACCTTTACTCCGATAAATAATGCGATGTCTATGATAGGCTTAAGCATTAATGAATTGCGCGTTAAAGTGAAAGGACACATCTCTCACGACCAGCAAAAGGTCAGCCTTACTTCAAAGCCAGATGGCTCTATATTCATTTTGAAGAGCCCTACATACAATACGGCAAATCAATACAGCGAACAGTTCAGTATCTATGCCTATGGTATGACGCCTTGGCTGCGAACAGAAATGCTTGATGCAGAACAAAAACAAGAAGAAGTGGAAATTGATGGTCCCATATTTGAACCAGAGCGATCCCCCCCTCTCATTCTTATTGTCGAACACGCAAAGCACAAGCCAAAGTAGTCTATGATTGCCTCCCCACTTCAAACTGCGCGAAAGGACCTAGTTGCTCTAGGTTCTTATACGCTGCTCATTCTTTCTGTCATTTGGGTTGTTCTCAAACGCCCGCCTCAATGGTCTCTCATCCGTGATCAAATGTATGAAATCGGCGTCCGTTCTCTGCCAGTGGTAGCCATCACAGGATTCTCCACGGGAATGGTTTTAGCCGCACAGTCATTTTTTCAACTTTCTGATAAAGGACTCGCCGGCGCCACAGGCCTCATGGTCACCAAAGCTATGTTGGTAGAGTTAGGTCCTGTTTTGACAGCTTTTATGGTTACTGGAAGGGTTGGGGCATCGATCTGTGCCGAATTGGGCACTATGCGTGTGACTGAACAAATAGATGCACTTTCTTCGATGTCGGTGAATCCTTTGCGCTATTTAGTGGCGCCCCGCTTTATTTCCGGGTTGCTTATGCTGCCGCTTTTAACAGCGTTTAGCTGCCTGATGGGGATAATCGGAGGGCTGCTTGTGGCGGTGGACTATTATGGGATGAGCACCAGTGCCTTTTTAGATCCCTTACCGACTCATGTAACCACTTTTGATGTTGTCAGTGGATTGATCAAATCTTTTGTCTTTGGGTTCATCATTATCACCATTTCCTGTTACCGCGGGATGACCACATCTGGAGGGGCAGCTGGGGTAGGACGAGCGACGACAAATAGTGTTGTTATATGCTATTCTGTCATCCTTATAAGCAATTTTCTATTAACAGTGGCATTGAATAACTCTTATGGATATCTGAAGGACTGGTTACATTGGTAAACGAACCCCCTGATCAACAGGACAGCAATTCTAAAAACCCTGAAGTCATGATCGGGGTCAGAGATTTATGGAAAGGTTATGGCGGCATTTCTGTTTTGAAAGGTCTTTCAATAGATATCATCGAAGGGGAAACTTTGGTCATTCTAGGCCGCTCTGGAGTTGGCAAAAGTGTCTTGTTAAGACAAATTATAGGAATCGAAAGGCCAGATAAAGGATTGGTTGAAATTAGAGGGGAGAAAATCGAGACGATCATTAAGCGCAAATGGTCGCCAGAGACCTTGAGAATGGGAATGCTGTTTCAGGGATCAGCCCTATTTGATTCCATGGATGTTGCTGAAAACACAGCATTTTACTTGCGGCAGCACGACAATTTGGGAGAAAAAGAGATCAAACATCGGGTTGCAGCTGCATTAGAAATGGTGGGAATGCAAGACACACAAACGAAAATGCCTTCAGAACTATCAGGAGGGATGCGAAAGAGAGCTGCGTTAGCCCGCTTAATTGTTTATCGCCCTAGTATTATTCTATATGACGAACCGACTACAGGTCTCGATCCCATTACAGCGATGCAAATTAATGATTTAATTGTTAAAACAAAACAAGAACTGCGTGCTACCAGTGTCGTCGTCACTCACGATATTCGCTCTGCCCTTGCAGTAGGAGACCGCATGGCCTTCCATGACGAAGGATTAATTCGTTTTGTCGAAACCAAAGATAACTTTTTAAAATTGCGTGATCCAGTGGTGCGTTCATTTTTTGATAACGCAATACTCAAAGAAAGCGACTTAAGATAGGTTCAGGAACATGTCAGACCAAATAAAAAATATGATCATTGGACTTTTCGTCCTAGCCGCACTGGGAGTAATTGTCTTTATTATTCTCTTCCTCCATCCCACAACTGGCGATGAAGGGCAAGTACTCTATGTCCGTTTTGCAGACATTGACAAAATTAACATAGGCACCCGCGTTACCTTTGCAGGTAAGCCTGTGGGCGAAGTTGTCGACATTCGTGATATTCAAGAAGGCCGTTTAGGGACAAGTGATAATTCTGGCCACTTATATATCTATGAACTTAAATTATTGATCGATTCCCATCTCAGAATTTATTCAACCGATGAAATTTCCTCTCACACTTCCGGCTTGTTGGGAGAAAAATCAGTGGCGATTATGCCTATTGCACTGAAGCCTGGGGAAGTTGCGGAATTGGTTACCGCAAATGATATCTTATATGCAGCTGAAACAGGATCCGTAGAAGAAACAATGAAGAATTTCAAGCAAGTTGCGGATAAGATGGACATTGCTTTAGACGGCATTTCAGCAACCCTCGATGATATTCGCACAGAAGAACTGGTCCAAAAGATTGCTAGAACTGCACAAAATTTGAGCGATATTACCGCTGCAATCAATAAGCCTGAAGAATTGAATGCCATTGTAGATAATTTGGAAGATTTCACAGCAACCTTAGCTTCTCGCCTCCCTTCTTCTTGGGATACCATTGATGAAGCTCTTGGATCTGTTAACGAATCCGCAAAAGACTTCCGTAAGGCCATGGGCAATGCAGATATTATCGTCGCAGACGTCAAACAAGGGAAGGGCACATTAGGGCATATTCTTGTAAAGGATGACCTCTATCTTCGATTGAATGCGATATTAAACAAAGGGGAAACCGTTCTCGATGACATTAATCACTATGGAGTGTTTTATCAAAACGACAAAGGCTGGCAAAGATTGCGTGCAAGACGAATGAATCTCTTAGGGAAACTTTCTACGCCACAGGAGTTCCGCAATTATTTTAATGACGAAGTTGATCAAATCAACACTTCTCTTTCTCGCGTAGCTGTGGTATTAGGAAAAGTAGAGTTCTGTTCAACAGGGTGCGACTGCCCTATGGCTGAAGATCAAGACTTTGTAAAAGTCTTCGCTGAATTGCTCCGCCGAGTCTCCATGATGGAGGAGTCGCTTAAGATGTATAATCAGCAGCTGATGGACTCAAAAATTTATGAAACCGAGCTAACGGGAGGATGTCAATAAGATGAGCTATTCAAATATTGAAAAAGGAACATTATTGATATCTACGCCAGAAGTAGACAGCGGGTTATTCTTCAGAGCTGTCGTCCTCGTTTGTGAACATAACCAAAACGGCTCTTTTGGGCTTGTAATCAACAAAAAACTCGATTTAGACCTGCCTGAAGAGATCGTCAATATTCAGAACTTATCAAATCCCCATGTTGGCATTCGTGCAGGGGGTCCTGTACAAACGAATCAAATGATGCTCTTGCATACCAGCAGCAAGATTCCCAATCAAACGATGCAAGTTTGTGACGAGGTTTATTTGGGAGGAGATTTGCAATTTCTTCAAGAAGCCATGAGTGATTCCAATGGCCCAGAAATCAATCTATATTTTGGCTACGCAGGCTGGGGCGGGGGGCAGTTAGAGCGGGAATTCCTCGATGGGGGATGGTTTTTACAGCCAGCGAATGCACGAGTGATCTTTCATATGCCTCCAGAGAAGATGTGGGCGTTATTATTGCGTGAAATGGGGGGCAAATATGCTAGCCTTTCGATGATCCCCGAAGACCTGAGCGTGAACTGACAAACATTGACAAGATAGGCAGAGCAGCAAGCAGGCATCAGGGCAAAGGCAGAAATCGTCGAAGAAGAAAAGTAACAGGATTTGCAGGATCGCAAGCGGCAGGATATGAAGGATAGCTTTGATCCCCTTGATATGAAAAAGAAATTCCAATGAGAAACGAAAAGCGAAGTGTCCGAAAGAAAATAAAGGACAAAAGGGCGTTAAACGTCTAGGAGGTTCTTTATTTTCTTTCGGACACTTCGCTTTTCGTTTCTCAGGGGATCTCCCTAGATCGCTTGCGATCCCTGCATATCCTGTTACTTTTCTATTAAGAGCTTGCCTTAGCCTTATACCTGTCAGCTTATCTTGCTTACTCGTCTGTTTGTCTTGTGAGATTTTTTCTCTTTAACTATTGATTTTTTGCTGATAACTAGCTAAAATAAGGTTATGTTGAGAGAATTTATCTCTTAAAGGAGTCTCCTTATGTTAATTCGTTTTTCAATTGAAAATTGGATGTCTTTCCAAACCAAATCAACTTTCTCATTGATAGCCAGTCGTGAACGTCAACATGGAGAACGCGTCGCTAAAATTAACAAATTTAAACTTGGGGTTCTGCCTGTTGCAGCTGTCTATGGAGGCAATGCATCCGGGAAAACCAATCTATTTAAGGCATTGCATTTTGCAAAAGGACTGATTGTTAAGGGAACCCAACCCTATAGTCTAATTGCTGTAGATGGTTTTAGGCTTGGAAACACACAAAAAATCGAACAACCGGTACATTTTGACTTTGAATTGCTAATCGACGAGACCATATTTGCATTTAGCTTCTCCGTTAATCGCAAAACCATTGTAGAAGAAAAACTGGTTCATATTTCCGGTAATAACGAAAAGACACTTTATCATCGAGTATCAGGAGAACCTCATTTCGATTCATCTTTAAAAAGTGACCAATCACTTCTTTTTGCTTTTAAGGGCACACGTGATAATCAACTTTTCCTCACAAATTCAGTTTCTCAAAAAATTGATGTCTTCAAGCCAGTCTATGATTGGTTTAAAGATACATTGGAACTCATCGCACCTGATTCAAGGTTTGAACTATTTGAGCAATTTTTGGATGAAGGACATCCCTTATACGCCACAATGAATAAGATGTTATCCCAATTAGATACTGGGATATCCCATCTTGGCGGCGAGGAAATCCCTTTTGAAAATCTACCTTTGCCTGAACCTATAAAGATGAAGTTAAGAGAAGAATTAGCAGAGAATGCGACTGTTAGATTATTAGCCGAACCTATGAACGAACGATTTGTCGTAACTCGAAAAAATGGTGAACTAATCTCAAAAAAATTGGTCACATATCATTTGAATTCTGATGGCTCAGAAACAAAGTTTGATATGAGGCAAGAATCGGATGGTTCTCAACGTGTCATCGACCTCCTTCCAGCATTTTTAGAACTGTTGGCGGCTAAATCAAAAAAAGTCTATGTCATCGATGAAGTCGACAGAAGTTTACATACATTATTGATTCAGCGTCTTCTCGAAAGCTATCTTTCACAGTGTTCTCATGATAGTCGCTCTCAGTTACTGTTTACCACTCACAATGTATTATTAATGGACCAGGATTTATTGCGACGAGATGAAATGTGGATAGCAGAACGAAATGCACAAGGCATTTCGAGTTTGCTTTCTTTTAGCGAATATAAAGACGTGCGATATGACAAAGATATTCGAAAAAGCTATCTGCAAGGGAGGCTAGGAGGCATTCCCCGCATTCTTCTGCAATCTTCTCCCAATGAAGGAAACGACTAATGCCGAAAAAGCTGCGCACATTTCAAAGACCATTGGGAGAGCGACGATATAAAAAACTCTTCGTTGTCTCTGTGGAAGGTTCTAAAACTGAACCGCAATATTTTGCCATTTTTAATCAGCCACAATCAATCGTTCTAGTAAAATGCCTTAGAAGACCTTCAACGGAAAGTTCGCCAATTCAGGTGCTTAAGAGGATGGAGGGTTATTTGCGGAAAGAGTCTTTAATGAAGACCGATGAGGCATGGATTGTTGTAGATAAGGATGATTGGACGGAAGATCAACTACGAGAACTCTTACAATGGGCAAAAAAATGCGAAAATCACGGCTTTGCTCTTAGTAACCCCAACTTCGAATATTGGCTTTTGCTACATTTTGAGGATGGAAAGGGGATTACAAATTCTCAAGAATGCCTAACTCGCCTAAGGTTACACTTGCCTAACTACAAAAAAGATATTGATGGTAAAAAAATTACATTGGAACTTATAACCAAAGCAATTTTAAGAGCAAAGCAACGAGATATCAATCGATCCAATGGTTTGCCCCAAACTTGGAGCACAAGTGTATATAAATTGGTAGAAAGGATTATCAAGTTTTAAAAGATTGCATATTATTAATTGACCGTGATAATATCAAAACTCTATCTTTTAAAATAAAGGCTCATAATTTATGAATCTATTACTTTCTATTGTAATCCATACAGCAAACATATTAGGGATATTTAACGATCCTTTTGAGTTTGAGGGTAATTATGGTCCTGAAGTGAATCCAGTAAGGGAAAAAATTTTTGAATTGGTGGTCTCTCCCGAAGCTCTGGCTAAAAATCTTTCTGATGCCCAGGTAAGGGAGTTAATGGAAGAAAGCAATGCCAGTGAAAAAGAAGTAAGTGATTACCGAAATTTTATTGTCATGCAAGCTGCCAATGAAGAAAGGGGGTATGGCCCCACATTATCACAGCTAATTACTCCCGAGTTAATCGAGGAGATTAAAAAGAAACAGATTGAGCTACAAGACGTTAGTTTTACAAATTCAGATTTAGAGAATTTTCTATTTTTTATAGAGCATTATGGGGATCAAAAGATTTTTCATTTTTTAAGAAATACTCCCACCGGTTTTTTAAACTTAGACAAAGCATTGAAAGATCAAGCATCGAGGGAAGGAAGAGCCTTTGATTTGCCTATACTTGGCTCTACAGGGCTTCTGAAAGGACAACGTTGCTTTGAATTAAAAAAGAACTTATTGGATGCACTTTTCACCGAAGAAATATTCTCCCTAACGAATTCCCAAGATTTACTAAAACAGTCTCTCAGTACATTAAAAACAGACTTTTTAAAGAAGTTCCTGGGAGACGCTGCAAACAATGAAGATTTAGAGATCTTCACATCTCCAGCCGGTCAAGTGTTTTTCTTTTGGATGTACCAATCCCTCAATCTGCATCTTATTGCTGATGTAAATGAAGATCTGATCAATCAAGTCAATGTAGTAAAGGACATATTTTCTCGTACCCTCGGAGACCCTACAGCAAGGGCGCAGACATTCAGGGATAAAGTGATTGCTGCTGGCTCTGGAGCGGTCTTTACGCAAGAGAGCGATGCTATAGTTCCTCAAATTTTAACGAGTGATGGATTATTTTTGCCAGTGGAGAGTCAAAATCCTCAGGATGGCACGTTTGTTTTTCTTCGAAGCGATCTCTGGGAGCCTGAATACCAGATCATTCCCGTCAAAGATTACGAAAAAAATGGCTGCATGAATGTCATCATCGCTACCAGAAAAAAATCGGGTCAAAAATTTCTCTTAGCTGCATGTCACGGACATTCCACAAAAGCTGAAGATGGGCGTCGGCAGATGACACTTGTGATGGAAATATTCCATGAATTGTCCAAGCAAGGAAATCTGCAGCTATTGATTGGAACCGACGCAAATACTAAAACTGAGAGAGATGTGCAAATGTTTAAAGAGCACCTAGATTCTCTTGGTCTTATGGCAACTGATGTTGGACCCACAACTGTAAAAAGAAGGATGATGACAGTTCAGCATGCTAAAGCGGGCAGATTTGCCATCGACCAAGAAGACTATTTGATTACACTTAAGTCAGAGAATGGGGGCAAGCTTCAATTTAGCCATGTTACAGTGGGCTTTAAAGAAGAAAATGTCGACACCAATAAACCTTTGCCAAATATCGATAATCCATCCGATCACTATTCCGTAGGTGCTACAATGATTCCTTTGTAACATCTTTCAAAAGGAGCTTTTGCTAGATCAATCTGCATTAAAAAATTCCGGCTGATTTTCTAGTCGATGATGTGCATGCTCTATAGCTTTATGAAGCTTTTCTCGAAGAATTTCTTTAGGAGGTAAAGCAGTTAGGTATTCAGCAACATGAATTCCTGAACGATCTAATTCTAATAATTCAATACGCTCTTGCTTTTTTCCTGCACAAAGAATGAGTCCTAGAGGTTGTTCTTCGCCAGGTCGACGTTCATGCTTATCTAGCCAGCGTAAATAAAGCTCCATTTGTCCTTTATACCCTGGTTTAAAGTCACCCTTATGTGACGTAGTCACTTATGTGTTATCCGTTTTGCTTTCCTAGGCATAAGTTCAGTAAATTTAAGTTTCTACACAACATAATTTTACATCATTTGCTTGTTTTGTTAATAAATGATTAGAAGGGGAATTTGTTTTTATTGGTACAGGTTATTTTTTCAACTGGTCCTTACTAGATACATCTTCCTTCTCCACCAAAATATCCCAATTCAAATCATAGCTTGTGCTTCGACCTTTGCTTGGGTTTTGAAGGATGACTTTTTTCTCGATCAAATTTGTGATTTCGCGAAAAGCCGTCGCTCGGCTCACTTTTGCAATAGACGAATATTTACGAGTGGTTAACCCTCCCTCAAATTCATCTTTGCCAGCATTCAATAGGACATTCACCACCTTCCGTTGTCGATCGCTCAGTGCGGTTTGACTGAAATATTTCCAAAAAGAGGCTTTAGCAAGCACTTTCGCAATCAGGTTAGAAGAACCTTCCAGCGATCTAGTGTAGCTTGTCAAAAACCACACAAGCCAAGCTGTTATATTCATATCTCCTCGTTGGCATTGTTCCAAAATATCGTAGTACTCTTGTTTCTCCTTCATGATTTGCGAAGAGAGGCTATAAAACCTGGTGGAGATTTTTTCATCCTGAGCTAAGGCCATATCAGTTAATGCACGAGCTATACGTCCATTGCCATCTTCAAAAGGGTGAATAGTCACAAAATAGAAGTGAGCTAAGCCTGCACGTAAAAGACCATCTATTGTATCCAGACTAGTCTTCCACCAAGTGAGAAACTGATCCATCTCGTTTTCTACACACGAACTTGGCACGGCTTCAAAATGTAGATTCTCCTTTCCGATCGCTCCTGAAACCACTTGCATGGGGTCTTCTCCACTCCGCCACTCGCCTACTTGAATGCGCAACAGGCCTGAGTAACCTGTGGGAAATAATGCAGCCTGCCAAGACCCGAGTCTTTCCGCTGTAAGAGGTTGATCATACTTTTTTGTAGCGTCGATCAGAATATCGACAAGACCATCAATTGACCGACTTGCCTGTGGCAACCCAAAGCTTGGAAGCCCTAAATGCTTCGCTACCGACGACCGAACCAAATCACGATTTAAATAGGCCCCTTCAATTTCGGACGTCTTGATAACTTCCTCAATCAAAATATCGGCGCCTGCTTCTTGGCTAAGCTCAAACCCTAACTCCTTCGTTCTACCTAAAAGTTTTCCTTGTTCTAATCGAGCTTTGCTGAGAAAAGGAAGCAAAACTTCTGTTTTCCAAATAAAATCTGGCCAGTTGGGCTGTTGCCAAATCCATTTCATTAATCACCTCACATATTGAAACGATTATAACGCATAATCGTCTCATCGGTCAACAAAAATTGCTGTAGCTCTATAATCAACTCTAACTTTGAAGCGATTATGAAAGATAATCGCTTCAAAGCTCCGGCTCTAAATTTGGACTTGAGGAACAGCAACAATTACTTAATTATGTTGTGTAGAAACTTAAATTTGACGACAATTTACCTGGGCGATCGAAATAGTTTCATCTAGAATAGCAGGCACCATGCTTGTTAGAAAATCAATGTTGGAGGTTTTGCTGATCTTCTGCTTCCGTAAAAATATCTCAGCTAGCCTTTCTGTTGGATTGCAGCAACAATGGCTGTGCAATATTTTTTATGTTTTCTTTTTTATTTCTATAAAATAATGTGTCTTCTCATCCAAGCATTGTCTCATAAAGAATCCAAAAAATCCATTAAGTTTTTGTCATCACGTGAATTTGTCTCACAGCTTGTGAGACTTTTAGGTCTGTTTGTCTTCGAGATCTTGCCAGCGCTGATACAACTGGGTCAACTTTTGCTCTGCTGCACCCAATTTGTGATAAAGCTCCAAGGCTTTCTGTGCATCCACCTGTACCTCAGGACATTCCAATTGCAAATGCAGCTCGCTTATCTCAGTCTCAACGCTCCGAATCCCCTCTTCCATCCCTTCGAGCTCTCTTTGTTCTTTATATGGAAGCTTCTTACTGCGAGAGGGTGGCGCAGGCACCTCCTTAGGTACTTTTACTTCTTCTTTTTTTGGAGCAATTTTTCTGATGTTAGCTGCTTCCCATTGCTCGTAATCCGCAAAATATTGCTGTTCGTTTTCTGTGCCCAATCCTAAGATTTGCGTACATACTCTGTCCATCAAACACCGATCGTGAGTGATCAACACAACAGCTCCAGCAAAATCTATCAAATTCTCTTCGATTACTTCTAATGTAGGGATATCTAAATCGTTCGTAGGCTCATCTAAGAACAGTACATCAGCTGGCTCAAGCATCAACTTGGCAATTAAAATCCGTGCCCTTTCCCCTCCTGAAAGACAGCTAATCGGCAGATTCAAACGATCGGGGGAAAACAAAAACTTCTTGGCCCACCCATTGACATGGATCAATTGTCCACGAAAATTGACCACGTCACTTGTTGGCGAAAGCGCGTCCCGCAACGATACATTTGGAGGTATTTGGTTTCGGTGCTGGTCAAAATAAACTAAGCGGAGATCTTGTGCTTGTTTCAAGGTTCCAACATCTGGTTTTATTTCCCCTGCAAGTATTTTCAGAAGGGTCGTCTTCCCTGTTCCATTTTTTCCAACAATACCCAAACGGCTTCCTGGAGAAAGTACTACATCCACCCCTTTAAAAAGAAGCTTCCCACCTAATGACTTTGTGAGATTCTTGCCCGATAATAGCTTCTTAGTTTCCCTTTCAGATGCAGAAAAGTCGATGGCTACTTTTGTGGTTTTATTTCTCTGTTTGACTTCAGAAAGCTCCTCCATCAGCTCATAAGCCTTTTGAATGCGGGAACGAGACTTTGTTGTCCTTGCTTTTGGAGATCTCCGCAGCCAATCAATTTCATTGGATACTATTGATGCCAGCCCTCGTTCTTGCTTTGCTTGCGCTTCAAGAAAGGCTTCTCGATGCTCCATAAAGACACTCATGGTGCCTTCACTAATAAATAAACCCTGTGGAAAACACCGATTAAGCTCTAGTACTTTATTGGAAATATTCTCTAAAAAATAACGATCATGGCTCACAACAATATAGGCAGCCCTTTCTCTTGCCAAAAACTTTTCCAGCCAAAGAATTCCTTCCAAATCTAAGTGGTTGGTTGGTTCGTCTAAGATTAAAAGATCTGGCTCTTGCATAAGGGCGCGTGCAATATCCAAACGCTTTTTCCATCCACCGGATAGTGTCGCTGCATTTTGTGTATAATCAACGAATTGGGCTTTGCCTAATAAAGTGCGTGCTCGCGTCAGGACCTCAACAGGATCTCCCTTAGGAATGGTCTTTACAAGTAGCTCTTCGAGGGGTTCTGAGGCGAATTCTGGGGCTTGACTTGCATATCCAATTCGGACGCCAGCTCGTTTCGAGATATAACCGCTATCTGGAGATTCAATATCAGTTAGAATTTTTAACAGAGTTGACTTGCCAGAGCCATTTGGGCCAATGAGGCCGATCCGGTCACCGGCAGATACCGTGAAAGAGATGTCTTTGAAAAGGAGCTGTGTTCCGTAATGTTTTGTTAAGGAATGCGCGCCTATAAGTGATGTCATTATTTACATCCGATTGTTTAAGGATTTTTACCACAGAGATCACAGAGAGAAGAAAAGAGGGAAGCATCTTCAGGCCAACGGCCTGACGTATAGCCATACGTCAGGCTTTCAGCCTGAAACACAATTACACAATACCTAGGGCGGTGCCCTAGGCTTTTATACGTCAGGCCGTTGGCCTGAAAATGCTTCCCTCTCTTCTTCTCTCTGTGATCTCTGTGGTAAAAATCTTCAGAAAGACTGTTGAATGTTACAGGTCGAGGGGGCCTTTTTCGATTTCTTCGACTTCTTTAGGTGGCAATGGCTCATGCTCTGGCTCTGGCCTCGAAGGGAAAGAAACTTTTTTTGGCAATGGTTCTTGTCCCATATTTCCCAACGTGCGTCCCATAAGATCTGTTGGCTTCTGATCCCCTAGCAACTTTGCTTTAATTTTCTTCTTTGCTGGCAACTCTTTTATCATGTGGCAGTTTTTATACTTCTTTCCAGATCCACAGTGACATGGATCATTTCGGCCTATTTTCTGTGTCATAAGGATTCTCCTATACGAGGCTACCTGGTTTAATGAACTCGCATTTAATATCGAATTTCTCTAGAATTATAACCAATTAAAGAATTATCACATAGAGTATTCAGGCTTTTTATTTATGGACTTTCTTCCAATAGCAGAACCACCCTGGACAGGCATTGGCAAGAAATTAGAAAGCATGTTGCGCAAAGCCCTTTACGATTATCAAATGTTGGAAGAGGTTACTCACCTTGCAATAGCCCTGAGCGGTGGTAAGGATAGCCTATGCCTCCTTTTTCTCTTAAAGGCAATTTCAGGAAGAGGTTTCCCTCAGTTCAATCTCACTGCTATCCACGTGAATGGTGAATTCTCTTGCGGAGCCGGCGTCAACATTGACTATTTACACTCTATCTGCAACAAATTGGAAGTGCCCCTCATCATCCGTGAATCCACCCAAAAACTCGAAACTCTTGAATGCTACGGTTGTTCAAGAGAACGTAGGCGATTGATTTTTGATGCAGCCAAATCTGTAGGCGCCCATACTGTTGCTTTTGGGCACCATAGAGATGACCACACGCAAACGATTCTCATGAATTTATTGCATAAGGCTGAATTCGCCGGAAACATGCCCAAGCTACACATGCATGACTATGATGTCACCATCATTCGCCCTATGATCTATATTGCTGAAGATGATATCCGCAGCTTCGCAAAGCAATATGGCTTTATGCGCATCACTTGTGGTTGCCCTGTAGGCCAACATTCGATGAGAAAAAAAGTAGGGTTGCTGCTTAATGACATCGAAACTATTTTTCCCAATGCCCGTGAAAACATCGCTCAAGCAGGTTTTCATTATGGGTCTGATAAAGCAAAAAATCGATAGAGGGAGTTATATGACATTTACATTACCAAGCGAGCATGAAAGCCGCATTCTAATTCAAGGAGTTGAAATTGCTCTTGGATTCCCTGACGAGTTCAATTTCAAGTGGATCGGACAGCAAGATGTGATGGATCAACTTCTTGCATCGTGGCTTGTCATTGATAAAGACGACATTCCGTTAAATCCCCGCCTCATTGGAAAACCAGGAGTTGGAAAAACGACGTTGGCGTACGCAGCAGCCAAACGATTAAATAAGCAGGTGTATATCTTTCAGTGCACGATGGATACGCGCCCTGAAGACCTTCTGATCACCCCTGTCGTAGATACTTCAGGAGGTATTCGCTATGTCGCTTCTGCGTTAGTAACAGCCATGATTCGTGGAGGAGTCTGCATCCTGGATGAAGCTAACCGCATGAGCGAAAAATCTTGGGCATCATTAGCACCACTATTAGATACGCGACGTTATATCGAGTCTATTGTGGCAGGATTAAAGGTCTCGGCGCATCCAGAATTTCGAATCTGTGTGACAATGAATGATGACTCTTCTACTTTTGAGATCCCTGAGTACATCCACAGCAGGTTGCAGCCGCAAATTTACTTAGATTTTCCCGAAGCTGAAGAAGAAAAACGGATCCTCAGGGAGAATCTCCCTTTTATCGACCAATACATCGTTGACTATGTCATTACGTTCCTGCAAAAAGCGCATATGAATAATGAAAATTATACTATACGCGATGGCATTAATATTGCGCGTTATGCCGCAAAGCGACTCAAATTTTTTAATGGCAATAAGACTCATATAGACAGCCTTCTAAGACAAGCTATTGTAATGACCTTGGGCGAAGAAGCCAGCTCACATCTAGTATAAAGCATGAACGAAACGGATCCTTTTTATTTGAGTAAAGGGAATATACACGCTATTCCCATCGTCCATTATAACATGGAAATGGCGAAGCAAGTGTGCTGTGTATTCCAACATCTCCAACCCGATTGCATCGCTGTAGAACTTCCTGAAAATATGGAAAAAGAGATGCTTCATGCCGCCTCTCGCCTTCCAGATATCAGCGTCGTTGTAGCCCGCACAGAAGGGCGAGAACCCATTTATTACATGAGTGAGCCTTGTGATGCTAGCCTTGAGGCTTTGCGCAGTGCTATGGACAAGAGCATCCCAGCCTATTGCATTGATCTCGATGTGGATAATTATCCCGAAATCAGAGAATTGATCCCAGATCCCTATGCCATCGAAAGAATTGGTCTCAAACAATACTACGAGAACTACGAACTTGGCCTCATGACATATGGTCAGAGGAAATTTCCCGTTGACGTTGATCGTGAAATGCATATGGCACGCCGCCTTAAGGAACTGAGCTTCTCTTATGAACGGATCCTCTTTATCGGAGGAATGGCACACGTGAGAAGTATTCTGAAGGCCATCGATCATCTCCATTTTACTAAAGTGACTCCAGTAAAACGCGATTCGATTGAGCTTTGTACATTGACAGAAGAATCATGCCGCCGTGTCATGGCAGAATACGGCTGGATCTCAAAGCATTATGAAGATGAGCGCACTCTTTCAAACGATGTGGCACAAGATCGTCAGAAACTGATTTTTTCCCTTTTCAAAACAGCCGGACTAAATTATTCAGAACGCACCGGACACCCCTTTCCAGGGTACCATCTCAGGAACCTGATGAAGTTTGTTCGGAACTATGCATTAATCTACAACCAGCTGATGCCTGATCTCTACAAAATTCTTGCTGCTGCAAAAGGATGTGTCGATCATCAATATGCTTACGATATCTGGAAGCTTGCTACAGAATATCCCTATTTGAAAAATATCGATGCCCTACCCGAACTTGATTTAACCGTCGAAGAAGTATGGAGATTTAGCAAATCGATCCAATTTCATCTCAAACAACCCAGCCGAAAACAACTCTCCTTCCATACAAGAAGAGAAGACAAATCCAAGTATAAATTTCAACCCCCAGGAATCTTCACGATTTGCTCGTACCCTCCAGAAGATTCTGTCGTAGAGAATTTTGGCGATTTTTTGAAAAAAAAGGGAAAACAACTCCTCATGGAGGACGCTGCAAGAACGCAACCATTCTCAAACAGCCTCGAAGATGGCATTGATATTAGAGAAACCGTGCGACACTGGCATGAAAAAAAACTCTACGTAAAGGTCCAAGGCAAACCTCCGGGCGGCGTAGGATCTGTCGTAGTCATTTTTGATGAAGACGCCCCAGAAGAGGGAAAACCATACCAAGAGAAATTTCCCTGGCTCACTACTTGGATGGGAGAGCATGCACAAGAATCTGATATGGCATTATATGCTACTGCAATTACTGGAAATATCGTTGGACCTGGAATCAGCCGCTGTGAATATGGGGGCTTTATGATGTCATCCCCGCCACGACGAATGCTAAATATATGGTCAGATCCCGATTATGCCCCCTGCCAAACAAAAGCCGAAGTGCTGCTCGTAGCCGCGATTGACTATGCTGTACAGCCTGTTGTTGTATATGTCGCACAAAAACCACCGAGAAGTGTGATTAAAAGTTTTGCACAAAGATTTGGAAAAAAAATAGTCTATATTCCTCTGGGGCAGTTATCACCGGTAACATTGAATAAGATACAGGTCTTTCATGTATTGGATGGACATGACAAGCGAGAAACTGCTGGGGAATATATATTCTGACAAAACAATTTGACTCTCTGCTACAATTTAATTATCCTCAAGTCATAGTTTGTTTGTGCCGGCCCTCCGGGACGGTATGAGTGGTTGGCGTTAACCCAGGCTTCGCTTACCCCTCCGGGGAGCTTCAGCCTGGGCTATTACGTGAACAGGCCCTCCGGGCTGTATGTGAAAGCTTTCCCACACAGCCCGGAGGGCCTGTTCACGTAATAGCCCAGGTTGAAGCTCCCCGGAGGGGTAAGCGAAGCCTGGGTTAACGCCAACCACTCATACCGTCCCGGAGGGCCGGCACAATGGTAAAATCATTACGAAGGCAACAGTCATGAAAGCGAAGAAACAAAAGGTCCTTATTTTTGTCGCTGATCACTATGAAGATCTCGAGCTGCAATACCCCAAATATCGCCTCATCGAAGCTGGAAAAGATGTCCTCATCGCTGGCGAAAAAAAAGGTAACAGCTATAAAGGGAAACATGGATACCCCTGTACTGCAGATATCTCCTTTGACGAAGTTTCAGTTGCTGATTTCGCCGCTCTCATCATTCCTGGAGGCTATGCCCCAGATATTTTACGCAGATATTCCAAGGTCCTTGACATTACCCGACAATTCAACGAACAAAAGAAACTCATAGCCTTCATCTGCCACGCAGGATGGGTCCCCATTTCTGCGAAAGTTCTAAAAGGGATCAAATGCACCTCCTTCACCGCTATAAAAGATGATATGGAGAATGCGGGTGTCCAATGGTCTGACGAGGCTGTCGTGATCGATAAAAATTTCATCACCAGCCGAAAACCCGATGACCTGCCAGTATTTTGTCAGGCCATCATCAAACATTTAGATCAAAAATAAAACGAGGCTTATATGTCATTTTGGATTATTCTTCTTGTCATCGTTGTCCTTCTTGCCCTATTTGTCATGGGGATCTATAATCGACTGGTCACCCTTCGCAATCAGGTGAAAAATAGCTGGAGTCAGATCGATGTGCAGCTCCAACGACGTTATGACTTGATTCCCAATCTTATCGAGACTGTAAAAGGTTACATGTCATACGAAAAAAGTACTCTTGAGGCTGTAGTGCAAGCCCGAAGTCAGGCTATTGCCGCCCGCAATGCAGTCAATGAAAAAGGGGGCCCGACCGAGAGCTCCATCAAAGGACTGATTGGCGCTGAAGTATCCCTGAAACGCTCGTTAGGAGATATCTTTGCTCTCGCAGAGAACTATCCTCAATTAAAGGCTAGTGAAACGATGAAGAATCTTCAAGAAGAGCTCAGTTCCACAGAAAATAAAATTGCTTTTGCCCGACAAGGCTACAATGATCAAGTGATGGGATATAATACTGCTCAGCAACAATTCCCTGCAGTTCTCGTTGCTTCAATGTTTGGCCACCACCCTGCAGAGCTATACGAAGTAGAAAATCAAGAAGCAAAAAAAGCAGTGAAAGTTTCATTTTAGTAGATCATTATGGCAATGGATTTTTGGGAGGCACAACGAAAAGCACGTTTACGTACCACCCTGTATCTTATTTTGTTCGTCTTACTCACTGTAGCAACTGCAGCTGCTGCAGAAGTTATCCTCCGCTCATTTGAAAGCGAAAATTATAATCCTCCTCTTCCTATTGTCGGATTAACTTTCCTCGGCCTGACCTTTGCTGTGGCGGCTTTTAACTACTTGATGTACCGATCTCAAGGAGGCTCCTATGTCGCAGAATCGATTGGCGCCAAAAGAATAGATATAAATACCAACAATCCTGCTGAACGGCAACTTGTCAATATCGTCCAAGAGATCGCTCTGGCTACATCTCTTCCTGTGCCAGCCATTTATATTATTCCATCAGGCGAAATCAATGCCTTTGCAGCTGGTTTAACGCCCCAAAATGCTGCGATCGCCATCACTGCAGGCGCCCTCGAACGCCTAAATCGCGACGAAATTCAAGGAGTGATCGCTCATGAATTCGGCCATATCTACAATGCCGATATGGTCATTGGACTCCGCCTTGCAGCCATGGTAATGGGATTCTTTTTTGTTCTTTATATTGGATTGCGCCTCATGCAAGGAGCCAGCTTTCGAAGAAGCGGTGGGGAAAGGCAAGGAGGCATTAATATCATTCTCATAGCAGCTTTATTACTTATGGTTGCTGGAGCCTTTGCATGGTTTATGGGATCGCTCTTAAAAGCCACCGTCAGCCGACAACGGGAATATTTGGCTGATGCTAGTTCGGTACAATATACCCGCAATCCCCAAGGTCTGATTAATGCCCTAAAAAAAATCGCCAATGACAAGTATCGGGACATGCCAAAAACAGGTTCTGCCTACTCACACATGTATTTAGAAGACCACGCAAGTTTTTTTGCAACACATCCTCCTATCGAAAAGCGGATCGAAGCCATCGAAGGACAATCAATATAATTTGGAGAAATATCATGAAAGTATCTCATATGACACTCGTCACAATTTCAGGTCTCGTTTGGTTAGCTGTGGGGGCATTTTTATTGCCTTTTGGCCTCCATTTGATGATGGCTAGCGCTTTTGAGGCCAACCTGGGAACACATTATCCGTTGTTTAGTCTGGTTTCAGATCTTACTGGAAATGCTGAACAAGCCGCTTTATTCATCACAGCTCTTTGTCTATTTATTGGGTATTTGAAAGGAAGTCGGGTGTTATCAAAATCGGTCCATCGTAGTATCGTCAGAATTCGTCAACTGCCAAGTCCAGCGAGTCTTGGTAGGATTTATAGCCCTGGATATTATCTCCTGCTTGGAGGAATGATTGCGATAGGGATGTCAATCAAGTTTTTTGGCTTGTCTGAAGATATCCGCGGAGCTGTCGATATTGCAGTGGGTGTCGCGCTGATAAATGGGGCAATGCTTTATTTCCGCGAGGCTTATGCATTGCGCCCAGTGAAAGTGAAAGCTGACTGAAAAGAGTAGGGTACATCCTTGCTTCTGTCGCCGCATTCGCATAGCCATCAAGCTAAGGGCGCAAGATCTGAAGATTTTACCACAGAGATCACAGAGAAAAACAGAGAGATTTGAGAGGGGGGAATAGAGATTATTAATCGCAATTTTCGGCTATAGGGCGGTTCTTCGGAATTGGGGGCGACTATTTTCGCGCGGGGACGGTTCTCGC
>JABDBC010000033.1:372-23744 GCA_013288825.1 Chlamydiota bacterium | reverse complement strand
CCAAATATTTTCAACCCTTGCCCGGTTTCGAAGGACTTACAAGGTGAGGGGGAAGTTTTATCAGTTTTAAATCTCGTTCGGGGTGAGGGGAAGATTCTGACTCTGATTTATTGTGAAATTCTTCATCAAGAATTTTAGAAAGAAAGAGATACCTGTTCACTTCTAGCCTTAGAGAATTATCAGGGGGGAAGGGGGAAGGAAGAGGAGATAATACCGCGGCGGTTACTTGAATATTTTTTATTATAACAGCTTCCACACTAGAAGCAACTGGGCTTCCGTCGTCGTCAGTGAAGCCATATAGGTCTATTGGGCCTCTTCGAAGCGATGATGGCACTGTATTTGCTGATGACATACTTGATGTTGATGATGACATACTTGATGTTGATGATGACATACTTGACATTGATGATGACATAAAACTCTCCTTTGTAAAAATTATAATTAATGAAATATTACTATATATGAAAGTTGATAAATAAAGCAATAGGAATGGAAATAATTGAGTTTATTATTTGATAGTGGATTAGACAAAAGTCCATGGGGTCAGACTTGGGACGTCACATTTGACATCAGGCAGCCTCTATTTTCTCAGGGATAAATCGTGCGAACTTTGAACTTAAATCTTCCTTTGAAAGTTGGCTATTGGTTAAACTTCGTGTAAAGGTAGCTTTAATGACTTCCCTCTGCGTCTCTGCGCCTCCCCGTCTCAGCGTTAATCATTAGAACGAATTTAACGCAGAGACGGGGAGGCGGGGGGACGCAGAGGGGATTATAAGTCATTAAAGCTACCTTTGCACGAAGTTAAACCAATAGCCTGAAAGTTTGGTATTGAATCTTGTTAGAAAATGCACCTTCGAAAACATGTTAATTTGTTTTTAAATGTGACGCCCCAGGTCAGACTGCGCATGGGACAGTTCTGCATAAGGGCATACTTTTAACACAGGCCAGTCTATGGGTTCAGGCATGCGATTTGCAATTTGGGCACACTTGACATTACAACTCTGTTTCAGCCCAAATTACAAATCACAAGCCAGACCCCATAGACTGGCCTGTGTTAAAGTATGCCCTTATGCGAGAACCGTCCCCGGCGCGTCTTAGGCCCTTGCAATGCAATAGGAACCTCTGTAAGGGCAATTCTATCATTCCGAGACAATTGCTGCACCGATATTATCCCTTACTTTGTCTCCTATATCGTAAAAACTACCCATATCTGTAGCGCAATTAGTTATTGACCCCTTTACTTTTCTCAACAGATCTACATGCACCTTTATCTCAGTTTCACAGCGCGGCCCATAATCCTTACGCGCTGCTGCTTCATCCACTTTATCGTAGAATGCCTTCATTTCTGACTCTGTGGGTGTCATGTCAATTACAGCCTGCTTTCTTAATTTTGCAAATACCTCACTGATATTCTCTCCTCCAAACGCAAGATCATATCCTCTATTCAAATATTCCATTCTTCGCTTTGCTTCAGCAGCAGGTGTGCCTTTTAAAGATGTGCGGATAATGTTGTATGCGCCTTTACCTTTTTCTAAAAAATGGGGAATCAGTTGATGTTCTAAACTATTATTTTCTTCTGCAAGATCATAGTCAACAAAATCGACAAATACGCGTGTGGGAGGGAAAAAATGGTCATACTCACTTTTTACCCACGCTGTTGTTAAACCTACATCTATCATTGGAAACAAGGATGCCATATAAATTCTCCTAATTCGTGTAAAACAATTCAGATTTATCTAAAAGTATCGGCAAAATATCCACTATTGATGGAAACCACGATAATCCATTCAAATAAACCACATGCGCCGCTATATGGCAAGCAATAATTGCTTTCTTGTGCTGCTCTGGAATTTCGTTCAACAATTGCTTTTGAAACTGCTGTCGCAATAAAGGCAGACAATAGCTCAAAAAAGCACGAATGAGGGGATCGTGAAAATTTTCCGAAAGGTCTATATGCTCAAAATAATTCAAAAGCTGGTCAGTAAATTGATTAATTCTTTTCGAAATCTTATCGGAAATTTCGGTAAGCCGTTCCCCCGTTTCTGAATGGGTTCGCAAAAGCAGAGACGCCTCATTTGCTGCACACTGCTCCAACCGTGCTAGAATCTCTTTGACTAGCGTCTCTTTGTGGGCAATAAATTGATCATCCCCCATCGTCAAGCCACATAAGACTTCAAACGAAGAACAGATCACCCCAGTCTTATTTGCTGAGCTGTCTTTAATGATCAATACGCCAAGATCTTCCAAAAGCCTTCTAGCTCCATTTGTCAGATACAAATTAGCCCCTTCCACTATTCCTCGAGCCGTCGGTTTGCCTGCAATATCGAGGAAGTCGCGATAGTTCGATTCATTAATTGTCCTCGGGCGGCCTCCAGCGGGAATAAAAATATCGGCATTGACCTGATGCACGTTATGGCGTAAAAGATGGTTCATATCACTTCCAGATAGCCAATCTTCAACCAGTTTTCCACCCTGCCTGCGCCAACAAAGCGTTTGCTGAACGAGAGGTGAGGGGGTTCTCTTAGTAAACTTGTCGACCAGAAATCCCCCTTCATTCAGCTTTTCTGGAGGGTAGTACTTGATACTTTTACCATATTTGACGAGAGTAACCATTTCTTGGAGATCAAGACCTCTTGGATCAAAAATTGTCCCAGATATATCTGTTAAGGCCACCAACTTAGCAGTGTTCCGGTAGTACCGATAGAGGTTGTGGATTTGATTTCCGGCGACATCTCCATCAGGGCCCCCTGACATCTTGACGGTGAATTCATTTTTAGTGGGATCAATTCCAAGATATCGCAAAAGGGCATCGACATAGACATTGAGTCCAAGAGAGGTCACTCCATACTCTTTGTGGTTAATACCTACTTTGGGTTTACCAGAAATAAAGGAGCTACCTGGCTTATAGTGGTGCTTGCGGCTATAGTTATCAATCCATTGAATCATGGAATCGTGCAGATTTTCATCTGGACCGAGATAAAGATATTCTGGTTTTCCCCAGTAATCGATGATGTCTTTGGCACGAAGTTTTCCATCAGGATCGGTGTTGACAATAGTGATTAAACTTTCAATGAAGGAACGTTGGGCTTGATACAAATGTTCTAACCGCTGCTCGTATCTAAAGGCTTCGAGCTTTTGTTCGACCTCTTTTGGTTCCTTTAAGGATAGCTGTAGCTCGTGTTTTAAAATAAGAGTTTCAGACTCCAAGTGCTCATAGGGTTGTAGAAGGATAATACCTTTGGCCCCGCCTTCAGGGATATCTTTATTTTTCATATGTTGGGTTAGGGCCAAATTATAGCATTCTGTGAAAATCGTGTTCCGTTCTAGAAGCATTCTCTCGGTGAATTCGGGATAAACCGTCCTGAGACCCCCTCGTGCAAGGTCTTTAAATCGAACATGAAATCCAAAGAAATGCATCCCTTTGACGAATATTATTCCGTAAGGGAGTTCTGGGAATTTCTTTGTGCGATCAAAAGGGATTTCATCTAAATATTTGGGGTCGACGCGGAAGCTGAGGGCAGTATAATTCGGACGAAAAAAATTTGTTTTCAGGGAATAATGAATAAAATTAAGTCCCTGCAACAACACATTTTTACGACGGATATCATTTTCTTCATGACCTGTATCCAATTTTTCAATGTCTGCCAGGAGTCCTTTTCGGATTTGTTCATATTGTTCAAGATCATGCTGAAATGGGTCAAATTTGGACTTAAACGCTTCACAAAGTTGTGCAGTAAGTTCAGGATGGCGGCATAACCCTTCTTCAATGCGTTCCAAAGTGTAAGAATTGACGTCGATATGGACGAGGGCTTGGTGGATCCAGATTTCCATAGCACGGAGAAAGTTACCCATATTCCCCGACAAGATTTTTTCATGAACTAAATAACGGTCTATAGCATCAAAACTAGCAAAGTACTTCACAGTCGTCAATTCTTTGACGAAATCCAAGATGTTGGCAACCTGCCACACAGGCCTTCCGTCGCGCCCTTGAATCTCCATTACAACGGCCAAAATGCTATCCACTTGGTAAAGATTGTTATAACTTGCATTTATTGACTTAACAACCAGTCCATGGCGATGAACAACGCGAATCAACCGATATAAAAAATTGTGGCGTGGGGTATTTCTCCATGCAAAAACAAGCTCCATCGAAGCAGCTTCTTTTTTTTCTGTTTCCTCATGATAGATCACTTCGTACTGGCATTTGTCTCGCGTTGCGGCCCTGAAGTACATGCAGATGACTAATGCGAGCTTCTCAAGAGGGAGTGCATGTAGAAAGTTGGGACTGAGTCCTTTTAAGGCACTTTCAAATGCATGTTCTGAAATATTTGGATTTTTTTCTAAAACTAAAGTATGGAGTTTCTGCTTCACTTCATTATCAAGTGATCTTACAGGGACATCGTCTCCGTAAAAGTGCATGATCACGATGCGGATCTTTTCAGTGATTCCGAGAAATGCAGGAGCAGTTTTAGAAATATAAACTTGATAATCTTGAATGCCATGAACTGAGAAGTGTTTCAGTACTCGCAAATCAGCATCGGGTTGTTCTAGGCAGATTACGATTGAGGCATATTTTAATTGAATGATTGAAAAGTACTTCTGAGCTTCTAGTTCCATCATATGATGGACGATTAACATGATTCCACCCTGATCGACCTCACCAAAAAACGTTTGTGGCATATTGTCCATCAGCCATACGTAGAAGTGTCGGAACTTCTCGTGCTCACTTTGGAGCTCGCTGAGTATTTCAGACGGCGGTTTTGTCATCACACGCTCCTGTATAGAATTTTTACCACAGAGATCACAGAGATAGGAAGGGAAGCAAGCATCTTCAGGCCAACGGCCTGACGTATAAAAGCCTAGGGCACCGCCCTAGGTGTGATATAAACATGTTTTCAGGCTGAAAGCCTGACGTATAGCCATACGTCAGGCTTTCAGCCTGAAAAATTATCTACATATACCTAGGGCGGTGCCCTAGGCTTTTATACGTCAGGCCGTTGGCCTGAAGATGCTTCCTTCTCTTCTTCCCTCTGTGATCTCTGTGGTAAAAATCTGTTACTTTTATTTTTTGAGCAAGCGGAGGCCGTTCAAACCGACAAGCACTGTTCCCCCCTCATGCATCACAACTGCCAACCATAAAGGAATAAATCCTCCTAAGGCAGGAAAACTTGCTATGATAATGGCAAGAGTAGCCAGCGTTAAATTCTGCCGCACAATCCTCGTCGTCTGATGGGCCTTCTTAAGCAACCATGGCAGTTTCTCTATATTATCGTGTAGCAAAATGACATCAGCCGCGTCAATAGCTGCTGTACTCCCCACTCGGCCCATGCATATTCCAACCGTTGCCCGAGCCAAAGCTGGAGCATCATTAATTCCGTCGCCAACCATCGCAAGTCCCTTAGCCACAGAAGCATGGCTTACATACTCCAATTTATCTTCTGGATGCAAACCAGCGCGATAATGCAAAAGACCCAATTCATTTGCGATACGTTTTGCACTGTCTTCATGATCGCCAGTCAACATGACCAAATCTAACTTTTGATGATTGAGCTGCTGTACTGTTTCTTTGATATGTGGCCGCAGGCTATCTGTAAAACGTAAAATGAAGATATGATGATCGATTTTTAAAGTGGCTACCAGTTCTCCAGCACGTTGAGGAGCTTCTAAAGCGAGATTAAGATCGCCGATTTGCTCTGGAGATAATTCAGAAAAAAGAAAGTTTGCACGTCCGATAAATGCTTTAGATCTCCCTTTTTCAGTGATGGCGATGGCACTTAGCCCAAAACCGGCAATAGATTGAAACTCTTCCAAAGTAATGTTCGGAAGTTGATGTTCTTTGCCATAAGCCAACATTGCTTTGGCTATGGGATGGATGGCATTTTTTTCGAGAGCATAGGCAACAGCCAAAGCGTGCTGCTTTTCTTCAACTGTTGTGGAAACAAGACTTTCAATTCCTTCTAGAGCAAGATTGCCTGTGGTTAAAGTGCCAGTTTTGTCAAAAGCCAATATCTTGCATTGGCTGAGAGCATCTAATGTAATTCCCCCTTTCAAAAGAATCCCCTGCCTTGCACAGGATCCAATGGCGCTTAAATAGGCAATTGGTATGGCAATGATGAGTGCACATGGGGATGCTGCTATCAAAAAAGCCAGCGATCGATAGATGGAACCCCCTACACCTAAAAGAGGAATCGACAACATGAAAGGCATGGTCAACGCAAAAATCACCGATAAGGTAATGATAGAAATGGCATATCTCTTACTTAATTTGTCGAACCAACGTTGCAAGACAGGCCGTTCTTCTTGCGCTTGCGTGACTAATTCTATAATGCGCGCAAGTGTGGAATCTGAACTGGTATGTGTGACTTGCAGTGTTAACGATCCTTCCATATTGCGTGCACCCGCTGGAACTGTGTCTCCAAGCTGTTTTGTTACAGGCATATTTTCACCTGTTAGATGCACGAGATTGACCGAGGAGATACCCGCGACGACAACGCCATCGAGAGGGGCAATCTGACCTGATTTGATCAAGATTTTGGTCCCCACTTGAATGTCTTTTATCGAGCGTTCCAAAAGAGTGCCATCCAAATCGATCACGACAGCCTTTGTCGGAGATAGTTTGTGGAGGCTGCTTATCGAATTTTTTGCCTTTGAAGTGACCAGATCTTCCATCGAACCCGACAGGGCGAAGAGGACCAATAGGAGACCTCCCTCCATCCCACTGCCGATCAATACCGAGGAAAAAGCAGCCAAAGTCATCAAGATATCGATATTAATTTCAAAAGCCATTAATTCTTGAAGAGATTCAATTAGAGCGGGAATGCCTACGAGAAAGTATACTGTAGCCAATAAAACATGAGAAAGAGGCTGATGGGCTGTTGAGAAAGAGAGTATGAATGATAGAATAAGCAATAGAGTTGCTAATAGCGAGGCCTTTAAGGTCAGGTTGGCAGCCCATCCCCGCGAACTTGGCATGAGAAATGGGCTGACAGATTCCTCTTCTCCCATTTCAAAAAACTGCTCAAAGAGGAGTGGATCGTGCTTTGTAGAGTTTTTAATCGTTTTTGAGGATATCATGAGAAGGGTCTTTCATGTGAGAGGTACTGTAAGAGGAAATAGAGACAACTAAAAGACAAGGCTGCTAATCCCACGTTCCATACGATGGCAGGGATTACCTTATTTTTTGCTTGCAGGGATGTCAGGGCACTAGTAGCCCCGATCAAGATAAGTCCAGTAACGGCAATACCCCATGCAGGATATATCCATAGACCAATCAGGCATGCCAAGAATCCGATGACACAACCGAAAAATGCCCCAAGAGCTTGCTTAAGAGGGTGTTCGTGAGATTCGACAGAAAGCCCTAACTCCTCTTCAACCATCACGTGCAATAATCGATTGTCATCAGCCATGAGGACATCCAAGACATCCTCTAAGAGCTTTCCTTCAAACCCTTTGGCGGCATATAGTTCTTTGAGTTCTGATCTCTCTTGCTGGCGATGATGTTCAATTTCCCATCGTTCTTGAGCCAGAACGCGATGGAGACGTTCCAATCGAGACCAGCCAAGCCATGCGCTGCGGCCTGTTTTCCAGACTGCCCATGCTAGAGCAAAGATTGCTAGAACCGTTGCGATGTGGTGCTGCGGAAATGGGGCTGGAAAGATGGTGAGGATGGTCCATACGAAAAGCAGGGCGAGAGAGGTTTCGCGAGAGGAGTCTGCAAAAGCTGAGATATGGCCAGGGACTTCAGTGCCATGGATTTCGGCGGAGGCCATGAGCCCTTGAGCTTGTGCTTCGATGACATGTCCGATGGCATCTTTCCCTTTAAAGTGGGAGGGGGTGTCTTGTTCTGATTGAGGCATGTGTTACCAAAGATTAATATAATTAGATCTTTATTAGGGAGCAACTCGGGTTTCAAAGTCAAGCGTAAAGTGTGACAATCCCGACTGAGCGCGGGCAGAGAGCGCCGGGGATCCCATGGCGCAAAGCATGGAAAGCGCGCGTAGGGACAGTTCTTCATAAGGGCCTAACTTTTAACACAGGCCAACATATGGAGCAGAAGGCTTTTTAAGTGGCCTGTGTTAGAAAGTTAGGCCCTTATGCGAGAACCGTCCCACGCGCAATCATGAGCGCACAAGAGCGCGCCGGGGACGGTTCTCGCATACGGCAAACTTCTAACACAGGCCAGCTGAACGTCGTCGATCTCACAAAGATCGCCTGTGTTAAAAGTTTGCCGTATGAAGAACTGTCCCATGGCGCATTCCCAGCATTCCCATTCCTACACACAAAATTTTAAGTTGACACTATTATAAATGACAGAAATTTATATTTGTACCAAATCGAAAACTCACGTAATATACATACCTAAATCTTTCAACTAAACAAAGTGAACTCTATGACACTAATTTCCAAAGAATATCTTGTCACCGTCGCAACAAAAGAATATGCTGACAAAAGAAGCGATGCCGTCATCAACAAGAAAAAAGTTTCCCAGCGCATCATAGCTCACATTCCCCATCCCGAAACACTCACGGAAACCCAAATCTGTCAAGTTGTTCAACATGCTTTAACGCATGAATCCAAAGAACGCTTCGACACCCTCACTATAGAACGTAGCGATAAAACCCTCATATACAAAATTGGAAACCGTTCTATCTTTTTGATTGATCATATGTCAAAAATTGAAACAGATTTAATTAGCCTTCGACCCATTCGAGAACTTGCCGCAAAAGCCCTTCCAAATGCACGAAATTTCTCTTTTCACTTTTCCGCTCTCATTCGCAAATGGCCCATTTATATCCCTGCCATCAACCTGCTTTGGGCCCTGGTGATCGCTCCAATCCTTGCCTTAATTCGAGTGAAAAATGATGTCAAAACACAAATCCATGAAGACAATGCCTCAGATTTAAAACGATGGGAAGAATCGAGAAAAGCCGAAAATTTTCAAGGAACAATTTCAGCTCTAGAAGAGTGTGTTGAGCTCATTTCCAGAAAAGGAAACTCAGCATCACCTAAAGAAGCTGAACTTTTACAACACACCAAAAAGAGTTTACAAATTGCTAAGGATGTCGCTCTGGCACTAAAACAACCAGATCAACAATCCCTAAAGAAAATGGCTCAGAATACTGCCAAAGAGATCCTCGAAGCTCTTGACCAAAAGAGCGACTCCCCAATGATTATGTCCATCCCTTGTGGGTATTACATTGATGGCACATACTACCCCGTAATTTTGTCATTTTTCAGAAATGCTGAAGGATTGCTTTGTTTAGAGAAGCTGTCAAGCGATCCTGGGGCCCAAGAAAACTGCCAAGGAGAAAGAATCTATTACACGTTTCCGAACAAGAAACAACTCGCTGACAAGAAACAATTGAGTGATTTTCTCGAAACAGCATGGCTATTGCAAAAGGATCGCAAACCCCCTTCAACGGTATTAAAAAGCACAATTGAATCTTTGAAGATCGTGGAGACTTTGAAAAGAATTGAGAAAAATCCCTTTCAAAAATCCCCGATAACAAAAACCCTTGCACGTGCAGCAAAACTAGTCACCCAACTAGACAGCGAAGCTTCCCTTTTCGATAGTCTCATTGCGCATGCAGGGGGTGTTTTACGCTCGAAATCAGAAAAAGAGGGTGAGAGTAAAAGATCCAGCGAGCCTTCCACTGCGGCTCCTAAGGCAAGACAGCAAAAATTCCCAAAACAAGACTTCTGGGATATGTGGAAAGATTGGATAGCAGACTACTTTCCTGAAGTCCCCGAAGCAGACAAAATGATCCTTACAATGGATGTGTTGTCTTTTCACATGGACACCGTTCTTCGAAGGATTGATGAGCTTTCTCCTCAAGAAAAACAAACCTATTTTCCACTCATCCAAGGGGAGATGGCAAGATTTAGACGCCTTGTAGATCGATCGTTAGGTAATGAAAAAAGCTTTAAGACATTGGCCGAGAAAGATGAGTTCTTTGCAAAAATACACTCAAAAATGTTGACCATTGAGCGAGCGATCGAAGGACAGCACAAAGCATCGTCCGCCGAGCAAACGATTTTGCAACGGAAAGACTTTGAAAAATCAGCCTCCACAGACATCGATGCACCAATTATCAGAACTGCCTCCACAGAAATGCCTCAATTAGCTCCCTCCATCGACCCTACAGTAATGTATGCTCAACGAGACGAGTTCCAAAAGCTAGAGGATGCCCTTGCCGTTATTTCATCAAAAACTGCAGATGCCACTCAAAAAAATAAGGCCGCAGTTAAGGCAAAAGCATCTTTCGATAAATTAGCCACTGAAGTCAACAAATTAGCAAATGGAAAAGACTGGTATCAAACTCAGGCATTTGCTTCAAAAATTTTAGGCATGCTTCCCATTCCTAAAATAGCTCCAGATCCTCTCTCAAAAGTCACCCCAAGCTCAATATGGGATATCAATTTTGAAGACCCTCTAGACACAAGAGAACACCTAGATGGATGGGGCAAGACTATTACACTGGTCACAAAATGTATGTGGGAAGCCAAATTGCGTGTCAGCGAGAGATATCTTTGGCCGCAGCAACGCGTGGATATTTTAAAAGGACGTGCGATTTTAGAGAAGATTTTGAGACGCAAAGTAGATATTGTCGATAAGCTTGTAAAAGTTCGGTTAAAGGCAATTGAGTCTGATAAAAAGCTATTTGATGAATGTACAAATCTACTCCTCTGGACCGTTCAATCGCCTGATAAGTTTTTTGAAGATAAGGTTTCTGCCTATGTCAAGCTGAAAATCCCCTATGAAGTCGCTCTTGATTCAGTATATGAATCAAACTTTGATAGCGGCCCTACCCTCAAGAGCATATGCTGTGAAATGCGTTATCTCCCTTCAGTCGATCCTCAAATCGATCGAGATCTTCAAGCCCTCAGAGACTTCCTAGACGCAGGTAGCACCTATCAAAATCAAATGTCTCTAGCGGCTGAGATGAGCCAAAAACTATCTAATTCTGATGGTGGAAAAGGTATAGAGTATCTTAAAAATTTGGATAAGATCCGAATGGCCTATGGGGGACTGGATATTAGACCCAATGGGGCTCGGACAGACAATGACGTTTACGTTTTGGTTTTAGCCAAGCATTATTTAACACAGATGAACCGTGAACGAACTAGCGCTGATTCTCGTAGTCTGATTGAGAAATTGGTTGCTGGCAAAGTCGCAGATAAGTTTGAGGAAGGCCATAACGACGAAGCAGAAAAGAAAAAAGCTAAAGAAAAGAAGACTAGAGAGGAAGAAGCCAAAAAATTAGGCGAAGCTGCATACGCAAAATTTCAAGCAGAAGAAGAAAAGCAAGCTGAAGCTGAAAAGAAAGAGGCTGAAACGATAGCAGCGGAAAGAGCTAAAGAAGAAAAGGAGGAAAAAGCCAAAATAGAAAACCAAAATGGTGGCCCGCCACCGCCACTACCCTTTTTGCCTAACTCAATCATCGATTTGCGTCGCCATTCAATTTTTTCAGACATATTGTTCCAAAGTACCATTCCATTAACAAAGATGGTGCCTCCAACAATTCTAGGGGGTGGATTGGCTACTGTAGTTTCAACAGGAACCGACATCGTTCAAACAGTTTTAAACTCAGATAATGCTGCAAAAGAAATCTTGGAGAAAGTTAATGCCGAAACCATGCAAATTTTGAGATCGATGACTGGTCGATTAGACCTCAGAACTGCCTATAATTTCTTGGGGATCGAACGCATAGCATTAGGGGGAATGCTGCTAATGACCAATATCTATTCAGACACGGCACAAGGTGAGTTAGGACGCAATGGATTGATGTATGACCGTAAATTCATGGACAAGATGCATTCTTCATTGGGCAGAAATTTCAAAAAAATGGACAATTATGATACATACCAGGAGCCTGTCACAGGGTACATTCCTCCACAGAACGTGCACACCACAATAAACAGTGCTTTTACCGAACCCAGTGCATTACGTGCAGCAATGGCTGATAAGACACAATCCGTTGCAGAAAGTTATCTACTGCGTTCCCTGTTTGTAGCCCAAGAGGACGCCTTCAACGGGCACGAAACAACCTCCCCACGAGAAGCTCTCGAATTGGTATGCCAGCGCACAGACCTACTAGAAGATGAAAAAACTCAGCGCGGGATTGAAATCGCTATATTTAAAACCGCTGACCTTCAAGAACTTCTCGACTTGAACCCCGAATTTTTCATAGAACGCGCCTCCATCATCCGCAATCGAATTGAGCATGCCCTTGCAGTAGGAAATGACAAGACAGCAGCCTTCCTGATGCATATAGGAGACCGGTTGCAAGCTTTTGCCCGGGAGACTATTGCCCATTTGCCTAAGAAAGAAATGGAGACAAAAGAATCCCTATCTCTCGGTGAAGGTGGTAAAGCAACAGAAAGGGAAGTCAAGGAAAAAGAAGCCAAGGGGTCCCTTTCCTTATCCGATCCTGAATACCTTGCTAAGCTTGTTCTTGAAGAGCTTGACAGAAAACTGATCGCTAGTGCGGAATCGGCCAAAAAACGACAGGAGGAGTCGGAAAAAAACCGGAGGGCTGCACAGGTAGAGTTTGAAAAAAACCTGGAAATTATAAAAGACATCATGCCTGGATACAATACAAAATATAGCATGAAGGGAAGCGGAAAATCAGGCAGACAAATATTGATGGAATTGGCGCTAGAGCGCAAAAAACCTCAAAAATATTTGATGACCTTTTTCATCGATTGGTTTTATCACACATACAACAATTATACAGAGGACAAGCTTCACACCATCCCAACAGATGAAATTGTTACAATGCTTTACGGTTATTCCATTCTAAGGAATATCCGTTTGACATCAGCTTTACCTCTTCTACAAACCCCTGCACTGGACTGGATAAATTATACACTCCTTCCCCGCCTGGTCAATTCGCTGCCTCCAGAAAAGCTGCAGGAAGTGCTTACACTGTTTTATCTCAAATGCAACGATAAGGGTGTGGTAGCAACCCCTTGGAAATTGAAAAAGCCGCTGAGTTTCATTTCTGATTCCATCGAAATGGAATTATCCACTGGCAAGATAAAAACTAAAAAAGAGTTTCTGGGACCAGTCACAGTCATCCCAAACGAAATTTCAAAACTTCCAAAATTTATGGAATTCTTCGGAAGCGAAAAGATCGAAGCCCACACCTCTGCTGGGGACCATCCATCCATTGCAGTCTATCAATTTAAATATCACGGCAAAAAATTCAGAGTGCTCTTTAACTCTGACACGGGAGATCTATTTTTCGACAGATGGATCAAACGTGCCATGAGCGGAGCTTCAAGAGGGGGATGGTTCCGTTATTATGACATAGATAACTCTAAAGGAACAAATGCCGCTGAAGCTATTGCACGCTTTGGTGTTTGGAAAAATCTAAATGGAAGAGAAGCCATGATTTTCCTTACAAATCCCGCTAAGGAGCTTGCCAAAGATGTCTTCCGAGCCAATGTCAGCCGCTCATGGAAAGTATCAAAAATGTACCAAGATGATCCTAGAACAGGAAAGCGGTTTACTGTTTGCCACGATCCTAAGAGTGTATATACGAAATGGCTTCCTTGTCTTCCAAGCGATCAAATTCTCCTTCTACGATCTTCTGATTCCTCACAGCCATCTGAAATTCGGATATTGGGACAAAACCTTGTACTATCGAAATCCACAGATGGAACTTGGATAGTCACCCATGGAAAATGTAAAGGGTTTAAATGGGTCCCCACCTGGACAGAGACCAGTACTTCAAACCAGACTGCGCAACGCTTTGCTCATGCTCTGGGCGACCTCATGCCTGAATGTATTTTGTCCTTTACTTCAGGGAAAGAAGTCCGCTTTCTGATCCAAGCCCATCAACTCGACATTGAGGCTCCTATAGATGCGTTAGGACATCAAAAACTCACTTTCAAAAAGATAAAGCAACCCTCTTTTATTGAATTTCAAATCATGGAAGATGGACAAATTCAATCGACAACTGCCGGTTACCTCTATCTTGCCTACTTATTTCATGCCAAAGGAGATACAAAGCGAGCCTATTTCTACATGCAGAAAGCGTCCCTTTCGCGAATCGAAAGCAGCGCGGATCGACACCACTTTGATCAAATTGTTGAATACATGCGAGAGCAGCCTGCAAAAACAATTCATAAAATTGCTTTCCGATTAAAAGCTGAGATTGCTTTTACAACAATCATGCGGCAGCAAACTCACGAAACAACTTTCGACCTTGCCAATAGCTACGCCATCTGCAAACTATATCGTCAATACCAGGAGTATTTTACATCGCCCAATTCCCGTTATCCCAAAGTTCTGCTCCATGAAGAACTCACCTTGACACCCATCGAGCACAATGAATTGGAATTCATCCGAAAAGCAGCCTTGGAAAATTTCGTAAAAGATCTCATTCCACCCAAAAAAATTAATGCTCCAAAAAGATTGCACAGTGAGGATCCCCGAAATCCCCAAAAACATCCTCTAGCTGCTATTTTCCCAATTCTTTCAACAATATTTATGGAAGATCCCAACAAAGAGCCCCCCGATCTTTTATCGCTTTCTGAATCAAGTCACTTAAATCTCCTTCAACACTTCTGGCAATACCTAAAACGGATCGACGATGAGCGGCTGACGCCCCATCAATTGCGCCATTTGTTAGTCATTCCAACCCAGGAATTAGACGAAGCCTCCAAATTGGGAGCTCCCCTAGTGAACTCAGCTGTCCAGGTAGCTCGCGACTATTTACTTGCCCTGTCTGCAAGCAATATGAAAAAGAAACTGCAACATAGGTCTATTACCCAGACTATCCCTCCTTGGCTAAACCCATTGACAATGGATAAACTCTATTCGGCAAAGAAATCCCTCCCCAAAAATCTCACTCCCCCTTCGGGAGGGACTTGTCAGGTACTCTGCCAAGTTGGATTAGTCGGACTTCAAACCTTCAGAACTGTTCATATTTTTAAAGAATGCTTCGACATGTTTTCCCAACTTGAATCCGTTATTCCAGCTGGTATTGACCAGTCACAGGCAATTAATTTGTCATTAGTTTTTGGAACACCAAAGAAGTTCATTTTCAATCCTATTGCGACGATGCATGCAAAGAAATATTACCTTTCTTTAAAGAATGCAAAACAACGATTCAAAATACCTATGACCAATGAACGGAAGGCAAAGAAAATATTCGATTCTTTCATAAAAGGATTGGGAGCAAAACTTGCATTAGCTCAAAAGGAAGGGCTCATTTCTCCTCTCGATCTTCTTCAGTTTGAGAAGGCTAAGTTTGATAAAACAGCATTGATCGAACCAGCCCTGAAAACATTCGAGGAACAGGACGCAAAATATCTTCTATCAGCCATCAGTGAACAAGGATTTGACTTTACAGCTTCATCGCGCCTTACAGCAATTTCAGAAAGGATTGATGCGAGAGAAAAAAGATTGAGAGAGCAAGGGGATCGCTTTTCTGAAGAAGCTATGGAAAAGAGATTTGCCTCCGCAAACTTGTCAGATGTTGTCGTTAACAACACCTTTGAGAAACTCTTCCAACCTGCAAAAGTCAATGGGAGCGCTAACACTCTCGACAGCACCGTCAAAGAATTTACAGAAGTGCTTACAAGACATCCTGCAAGCGAATTGGAGCGGCATGAAAATGAAGAACTCATCAAGGGATTCCATCTATCTGCAGAGACCTTGAAAAAAAGAATGAGTCAAGCCAAAACAATTGCCGATGCATCGATCCCAGAACTATCAGCACATATAAAGTCTCGTCAAAAAACTCTAAAAGTCGAACTTGAAGCACAAAGAAAAACCATTCTTGAATGGGCTGCAAGTAAGAATGCACCCATGCAACTCAATAATATGTCTGCCCACAGAGATCTGTATGGGGATGCAGAGATTTTGGAAAGAGTCTTCGACCTCTATGAGGAAGGGGAATTGCGAAGATTAAAAGGGGAAGCAAATATCGAGGAGGAGGCCATTTGCACACTCGTTACACGCTACCTGCTAGCCGCAACAGAAATACAGCAATATCAAAAAGCTGAAAAAGCACTTCTTAAACTTGAGGAATGCCGCGCGGCTTTTGTTAAAACTGGTGATCTACTTTTACGAAATCAGCTGACACAAGAATATCGCCATCTCGCAAACGATATTTTTACTCTTCTAAAAAGTGGAAGCGATCGGCTTCGTTATAGCAAAGATAAAGACAACAACGTCATCTCACCCCCAACTTTCCAACTACCTCATATCACACGCAGCTGCCTCGTCTTTGAGTATCGGAAAGAGATCATCCTACGCGAAAAGCAGCTTAAAACAGTTCTTGAAGTCTATAAGGATCCCAACATCCTCATCCAAATGAGAATGGGTGATGGAAAAACAACGATTATGTCCTTGATTTTGAAAACCATTACAAGAAAAAACATGCTCGCCATCGGACTCGTGACTCGAGAGCTTTACGAAATGAATCAAGAGTCATTCGATGCCACTTCAAGGCATGCCTTTAAACAATCTGCAAATAAATTCCACTTCTCCATCAACATCCCAGATAACCCTATCGATTTAGCAAATCTATACGAAAGGCTCCTCACGGCAAAAGAAGAGAATAACTACATTGTCCTCACTGTTGATCACTTGGCTGCAATTGAAAACAAGCTGACGATGATCGCAAAAAAAATCGCTCAAAGCGTAAACCCTCTTGTCGAAAAATTTGAAGCTGACCAAATGGGTGATCTCCTGGGCAATCCTAAAGAGCTCGTAGAAAGAGCTCTTGAATTAATTAAACTCAAACAGCAAAAAATGTGGCTTTCTAGAATTTCCGACCTCCTATATGGCAATAAAGAGAAATATGGATTCCCCACCCAATACTTTGGGGACGAGATCGATGAACTCTTCAGAGCGAATGATGAAAATAACGTCGGTGAAACTGAGACAATGAGAGGGGCCAATCGCGACGTCAGAGATGCTGCCCAAAGGATTATGACGACAATCTTCAATAAAGAAAAATGGCCAAAAGCTGTCAAAACAGTGCATGAGTCAAGAAGAACAGGTTTGTCAATGGGACTTGAACCTGTCAGCGAGGCTGCTGATGCATCCTCGAGTGCTGGAGATTCTATTCTCACTGAATCTGAATTAAAAACTCTCGATACACTTCGCACTGCGTTGCTAATGGGGCAAACAGCTTCCCTTATACCAAAAGATGTCCGCTCGGCCATCGAAGCAGTTGCCAAACTTCTCCATCGAGACCTAATTGAAGGAGAAATGAAACTTTCCTCAGTCGATCGAACGGAATGGGTTAAGTATGTCACAGAACTTATTGAACCTGCTACTGTAACTGCGGGTGATAAAGAAGCCAAAGAAAAAGCTGAGAAAATGGTTGCCCCACGCCCCTCTACCCTACCAACTGCCGGTAAATACAAAAACCTCGTCAGCCAAATTAAAGAAATCCTCAGTTCTACTCTGAAAACTGTTCTCAGTAACGATCTTGGTATAGACGCAGGCCTTGGAGAAAGCGATTGCGTCTCCAACCCCCTCTCCCTAAAAAGGATTCTCCACAATACTCTATTTGGTAAGGAGCAAGAACTGGTGCTCAACCAATACTTGCTCTATGCCGCTACAGGCCCCACCGATGGCTTTTTCGAGAATTGTTTGCGAAAGATGCCCTTCACTCATCCAGCCCTTTACAGGCGAATTATAGAAGCGGTCAACTCTAGTGAGTTGTCAACCATTATCAAGTATCTGAAATCCCCAGATCAACATGAGCTGCGTCTGATAATTTTAAACCTCTTTGTCTTTGATGCTGCTCGCGTTACAATTGCTGCAGAGCAAATCACTCTGCCCGTCCACCGCATCATTCAAGGGCGTGACTGCGGAGGCACTTCAGGTACGATAAATCTTGCAAATCTCCCACCTCAATTCATAGGCAAGTTTAATGAGGAATGCACCCGTAAAGTAGAAGCGGAACACTATTTGCAGATCGCTTTGGGGAAAGAGGATGTACAAATTATTGATGATAGCACGGCAATCCCCTCATTGCAAAGAGCGCTCTCAAACGATAACCTAAGGGCTATCATTAACCAAGGCGTTGCAAGAGAATCCAATACCATTGAGATCATTCAACAATTGCGCGCATGTCCTGCTGGATTGAATAGACAATTCGTCTTTATTCATCCGATCCATAAAAAGTCCTACATGTGGCTCGAAGGGGAAGATGCCAAAGCTCCCATTCCTTATGACATTGATCGAATCAATAGCAAAAAAGTCATTTTCTACTACGATGCTGCTGACTCGCGCGGTGTCGATCAAAGCTTTCATGCAGGACTCGTCATGCAGATTCCAGGTCCAACATCAACCCATACAACGGCCACTCAAGGGGCTGCCAGAGCCCGCAAACTCGGGCCCACGCATCGTTTGGCTTTCAACATTCCATTGACAACAGCAAAACGAATTTCAGCCCAGGAGAACATCCCTGTTGAAGAGATCACATTAGCTCATGTCATCAATGACATTAAATTACAGACATTGATACAACAGCCGATGCTCAACTTCAAAACACAGGTGATGCATGTGCAATCAATCGCCTTTACAGGACTGCGAAGAGGAGCATTATTTGCTGATGACCCTGCAAGCCATAATCCTGTTTTCTGGGAAGTATTCCAAAGAACCCAAGGACCGAGTCTTTTTGACAACTTTAATTTAGTAGCACTTGGGATACAAGCTGCTGATGCATTAGCTGATGCCCATTTATTTGGGATAAAAGAGATCCGAGATAGGATGATCCTGCCCAAGGAGATCAATTTTAATGACGATTTTGAACCATCAGAATTGGTAGACACCCATGCTCGCATCGTGAAAATGTACGAAGCCGAAGAGAGAGAGCTACATAAAATCCGAGAAATGATACGTCTGAAATCCATGGATACAGACCCAGCTGAGAGAGGACGAAAACTAGTTACAGGAATCCTAAGTTGGTTTGGAGTGAAGACTACAACGGAAGCCGAGGAAAAGGAAAAACCAGACCTTTTTCAATATGTAAATGGCAGTCACTATAACAATCGCTTGAGAAACGCCATGAGTTGTATTGACACTATCATTAGAGATCTCAATAAAGCAAAAGCTGAGTTTATAGCATCAAAAGAGACAATGGAAAAGTATCTGCCCAAGAAAGTTGAAGTCAGCAACAATGGAAGCGCCTCCACCAATGTGACAATGACAGTTCATGTCAAAGTACAGGTCGACGTTAAAGTTAAAGAAGTCGTGGGCGCCGGTGAGGAAGAGGACTACCGCTATAGTTATGATAAACCTGAATTCTCATCGATTTTTGATAAAGGTACTCTGTACAATATTGATCCTATTTCAAGAATATTACCCGATTGCGGCCTTGATAGCAGCCCTCTATGCCTCACGAATGAAATCAAGAAATTGATCAAGATTGTGCCCATTTTGGACCTATTACCGCTCGCTAAAATAGCTGTTTTCAGAAAAAAAATGGAAGATGGAACATTCCGATTTAAAGTATGTTTGATCGGTAAAAACGATTTAAATTTGGGTTTCCACAGTCGGCAAACAGAGATGATGAAAAAACTTGAGATTGATTATCAAATCTTCTCCTTAGACATCGCACCTAGATTCGATCCACCAACAAAGCCCGTTGGTTTGGATTCCATAGAAGGATATGCTACTTATAATACATTTCCTACCTTTTCGCCGCCTGAAGACTGGGATCAAAATCTCATTCTACAAATAGCCCTAGCGCGTTTGGTGATGGGATGCCGAATTTTCACAGAAAGAGAACAGGAGGCGCTGAGAGATGTAGCCTTAAGCCCAACTCAATTTGAGAAGTTGAAGCAGCATTTAGGTAACAAGTGTACAGAAGCTACTATAAGCGCCCTCGACGACATCCGCCGCACCCTGACATAGCCTCAGACTAGGGCAGAAAACACCTGAGCTGAGTAGAAAAGTGACAGGATACGCAGGATCGCAAGCGGCAGGATATGGAGGATAGCAAGCATCCTCTTGTAATTCAAAAGAATTTCCAATGGATCTAAGGCCTCCCGGCCTTAGATCCATTGGAAATTCTTTGTATATCAAGAGGATGCTTGCTATCCTCCATATCCTGCCGCTTGCGATCCTGCGTATCCTGTCACTTTTCTACTCAGCTCAGGTGTTTTCTGCCCAGCCTGTTGCATATATACATGCCTATCTTGTTGCGTTCCAGTCTTCGAGGATGAGAGTTGTGAATTCGCCTGTCACTTCATCGGCCTCGTATCGCTTCGACATCACCTGTCGCTCATTTGCATCAAAGAGAATGACTCCATTTACAGGATCACCAAGCTTTGTGTATTGCATTTCATGTCTTGAGATAATAATGCCGTGCGGTGACTTCACAAGACACTCACAACACAATCCACTTTTAAATCGATGGTGCTCAATGAAAATAATCCTGTCATCATGATTGCGGACAATGCATTCTACAGTGTCCTCATTTTCATGTGTTACTGTTTTTTGCCACTCAGCATGCTCTGGAGATCTCAAATGGCGAAAATCAAACAGAGCAGAGTCATAGATAATTTTTACAAATTTTTCTGCTAAATATTTTTCAAGGGAGATTCGCTTTCGGTAGGGATCCATCACGATCTTATACGACTCGGAAGAGGCAGCGGTTGTGGCAGTTGCAGGGCCAATGCCTCTCGGGATTCCCCCTTTCCATACGTAGTCTGTGAAATGTTTATTCATGTCTATTACAGTTTAAAGCACAGTTGTGTATACTACAATCGTCAAGCAATGGAGTTCATATGAAATACTATTCAAGCAATATAAAATCATCGCTATCATTGAGTGTCCATTTTATCGCAAACGAAAATTCTATCACCGAAATTCAATTGAAATCAAATTCCTCTTCCCCAGAAAATCTATTCTGGGATCTTGCATCAACATACCCCATCAACCAAAATATGCTCAACCTCATAAAAAATTGGATCGAAACCTACGCAAATGGTAAACAACCAAAAACAGCCTTGCCATTGTCCCTTCAATCCATTTCATCTCCTTTTCATTTTCAAGTTCTCACAGAATTGCAAAACATCCCCTTTGGCACCGCTCTCACCTATCAACAAATGGCCATCAAACTTTCAAATCCAAAAGCCGCTCGCGCTGTAGGAAACGCTTGTGCACGGAATCCATTGCCTCTGGTCATCCCATGCCATCGCATTTTATCTCAGAATGGGCTCGGAGGCTTCTCTGGAGGACTAGATATCAAAAGAAAATTACTGGCCTTCGAAAAATGCAAATTCATAGATTCCCATGAATAAACTGAAACTATGGGATCAACATGCCTCTTGGAACGAAGCTGAACAAGCTTGGGAAGAGAGCAAGATTGCTGCAGAACGGGAAAAACCAATTAAAGGCCTTAAGCTGCTGCCTAACATGGTAGGAATCACCGATGATACGGCTCGCGGCTTAAAATGGAAAAGTTTTAAATGGATGCTTTTGCAAGATCATACGAGAGGTGTACGCAAAGGATTTCTGAAACACCCCTTTAAATATGGTTGGCGATTTCTCAAATCGATTTTCAAGAAGAAGTCCTATCAGCGCGATGGTGATTTTTTTCTCTATGGAATATCGAATGTAAAGCAATTTGAAGAGCTTTTGATGCTGCCCAATACGCTTCTTGTTGTGGGTTTTTCTTACTGTCACAAACCATTCGAGTGCCCTTCAGGACGATTTACAGATGCTTGCCAGCACGATCCCAGTCATGCGGTTTGTCAACAATGCTTCATTGGCAAGGCGGTTAATGCTTTGCCGGAAAAACGGACCCTTCCTCTGTTCATACCTACGGTGCATTATGTGGGTGAGAAGATATTTGAGGCAGTGCATGGTAATCCGGATAAGAAGGTGATTTTTCTGATAACAGCCTGTGAGCTTACCCTTGAGATGTTTGGCGATTGGGGAAATATGGTGGGAATAGAGGGGATTGGAGTGCGTTTGGATGGACGTATTTGTAATACGATGAAGGCTTTTGAGTTATCTGAGAAGGGTGTGAAGCCTGGATTGACGGTTGTGACGGATGAAACTCAGCAGCGCATCATGGACCTTATACGCAAGCTCAGAGCACATTAAACTCTGTTATTGGTTGTGACGCACATGTCGGATGGTATTGCTTGGCTCTCCTCGCACCTGTTCTGAGCTTCGAAGATGCGATCCTATCTAGCCCAGGCTGAGGATGCCCTGAACAGGGCGAGAAGGCCTGGCCCATCTTTTTGATGACATAGCCTAAAACATAGTGTGGGTGTGTTTTGCTTGTGTTTTCAGGCACTACAGGTCACAGGTCAACTCACAGGCCCGAAGGGCAGGCATTTCACAGCCCAGGTCGGAGCGAAGCGTAGGCCTGGGTAAGTCCATGGTACACATGGAGTCCTGAAAGGACGACTCTCACGCATAACCTCAATAGCTTGAGGCATGTATGATTTTTGCTAAAGTCTTTATGGTTGGATTTCTTCTTCTAAAAAAATTATAAGCTGTCGATCGAGGAACTTTCGCCTCTTTTAGAAACTGTGTTTTATTTAATGCATAAAGATAGCCTTCGATGATTTCCAAAACTCCGTCAGGATCGTTTTCGATGAAACATTGCATAATAGCAACACCCATCTTATTGATATTAAGCAAGTTTTTAACCGGATCATACTCTTTCAAATTAGCCTCTTCTTGCAGAATAAAACCAGCATCACCTCTTTTTTTACTCGCTCTTCTTGTCTTAAGTTGCTTTCTTTGTGTTCCTAATAAAGAGGTTTTGCGCCTTTTTGATATCTTTGTCCTGTCCATTTTTATTACCTCCTAGCAATAACAAAATATTTTTCTCGGGGATGCAAGCATAATAGATTCGCCTACCATCATTGAATTTTAATTCCCAAATCTGATCTTGTAATGCCCCTTTTTCCCAATGTGAGACCGACTTGTGATTACCAAAATACCCATCTAATCGAATTTTTGCTAATCTCGTATCAATCTGATAACGAGACCTTGGTGTTTCGTTATTCAGCCAATCTTGAAATTCTTCTGTCAATATGAGTCGGTAACATTCTATCATACTTTAATTGTACCCTATAGGGTACGAACAAGTCAACTCCTCTCCGCAAAATCTTTTTGTCAACAATGCTTCATTGGGAAGGCTGTCAATGCTTTGCCGGAAAAACGGACAATTCCTCTGTTCATACCTACGGTGCATTATGTGGGTGAGAAGATATTTGAGACAGTGCATGGTAATCCGGATAAGAAGGTGATTTTTCTGATCACGGCCTGTGAACTTACCCTTGAGATGTTTGGCGATTGGGGAAATATGGTGGGAATAGAGGGGATTGGAGTGCGTTTGGATGGACGTATTTGTAATACGATGAAGGCTTTTGAG
>JABDBC010000033.1:0-272 GCA_013288825.1 Chlamydiota bacterium | reverse complement strand
TTGAGATGTTTGGCGATTGGGGAAATATGGTGGGAATAGAGGGGATTGGAGTGCGTTTGGATGGACGTATTTGTAATACGATGAAGGCTTTTGAGCTATCCGAGAAGGGTGTGAAGCCTGGGTTGACGGTTGTGACGGATGAAACGCAGCAGCGCATCATGAGTCTCATACGCAGGCTCAGAGCACATAGCGAAAACTGCAGGTGTGGGAAGCATGATAATCCATTTTAGCCAGGGAGAGGCTGTGAAAAAATCGACAATTAGTTTGTGCCG
>JABDBC010000032.1 GCA_013288825.1 Chlamydiota bacterium | reverse complement strand
AACTGTCCACATATTGTCATGAGCCCTGTAAGGGCGACTCTCTCTACACTCCATCGCCCACAATTGTTGGCGAAGTCTGCTACAAATAAAAGCCTCGTCTCACATGAGATGGCTGTACATCATTATAGTTCTCGAACTGTTGCGCACGAGCTATTTGTTCGTCATTTGTGGTGTCGGGAAGTTGTGCATTAGGTTTAAATACACATCCTGGATGGATTAATCCAAAACAATTTTTCACTATAAACGCCAGGGCTACAAGAGGTGTAATAATAAATACTAAAACAGTGTCTAATACTTCCAAATAGCGATTTTCCCACTTACCCCCGACCTTTTTGTAGTAACAATTTGCCATTGGGGCTGTAATGAAAGGAAGAGCACCAAAAAGAATACACTTAAAAATATTTACTAAACATTTTCCTCTTCCTTCAAAGGAACTAAAACGGCTTATGCTTTCTTTGTTTTTACTCCGATTAAAAATACTCTTAACCCCATAAGAACACATAGGTAATTTCTGGCATAAATAGATGCTAATATCTGTCATTTTAGTTTCCTCGCATAAACAAAATAAATTAATATTAAATAAAATTATAGCAAATCTAAATATGTAAAGCAAGTGAATAGTTATTATTATAAATTTTTCTTGTTATAAATTTTCATTTTCATAGAGAATACGTCTAACTTTACAACTGGTACTCTATGGGCAAAGAACCTCTTGGACTCTACATTTTTCGCTTTTTGTTGATCTGCGGCATTTTCCTTTTGCTAGGTCTTCTCTATTGGTCATCCACTTCATTAGAACAAGATGTCAAAAAAGTGATAAGCGATCAACAAGATCTGAAAAAAGAGATCGAAACCCTGCATCAGTCATTGCACTCCTCCCCAACGCGCACAGCAAATCCTCTTCGGGTTTCCTCAGAACGATCCATACAACGTCCGCATATTGATCCAAATCTTCCGAACATACTCCAAGAAGATCCCTTCTTTTCCACAACATTGCCAAAACTGTTAGGGGAGGGTTTTAGGCCCCATGGGACATTCCAGAGGGATCAATTGGGTAGGCCAGATAACCTGCACCCTTTTACTAACTGGAGCCATATTGCTGCTTGGAATTCGATGTGCACGGTTTCTGTTGCACGTTCTCTGTTTGGAAAATATGAATCGTATGCCCCAAACATGGCAATAAAGGTTGAAGAACGAAAAAATGAGAAAACGGGAGAAGTAGAGTTTTGGGTTCATTTGCGAAAAGGGGTGTTTTGGCAGCCACTAAAACAGTCTTTTTTTCCAGAAGGGATTGTGTTAGCAAAGCAGTTCCTTGAAAAGCAGCCTGTGACAGCAGAGGACTTTAAATTCTATTTTGATGCTGTCATGAACCCATATGTGCAGGAAGCCGGCGCCATAGCATTGCGAACCTATCTCAGCGATATCGCAGAGATAAAAGTATTGGATCCCCTGACATTTATTGTGCGGTGGAAAAGCTTGGAAGTCAAAGAACCTGACGGCACTATTTCATACAAACCAAAATACATTGCAAAGCTTTGGACGGGGGCTTTAAGGCCTCTTGCTTCATTCGTGTATAAGTATTTTTCCGATGGGGCAAAAGTGGTTGAGGATGACTCAAATCCTGAAACCTATCGCACGAATTCTGTATGGGCACAAAATTTCAACCAACATTGGGCAAAGAATGTGATCGTCAGTTGTGGTCCATGGATATTTGATGGAATGACAGATAGGCAAATACACTTTAAGCGCAATCCAGCGCACTTTTTTCCTTACGACGCCCTTGCTGAAGCCACAGAAGTACATTTCAAAGATACCCTAGAGGCAATCTGGGAGGACTTTAAAATAGGAAAAACAGACACCTATGAACTTCGGCCTGATGAGTTGTTAGAGCTATCCAATTTTCTGCAGAGTCCACAATATCAAGCTCAAGTAAAATCAGGAAAGGCAATCAAGCGTTTGGATTATGTTGCGAGGGTCTATGCATACATTGGCTGGAACAGTGCTAAGCCTTATTTTTCAAGTAAAAAGGTGCGTCAGGCGATGACAATGGCCATAGACAGATCTCGAATCATACGTCAAAATCTAAATGGGATGGGTATTGAGACTAATGGAACTTTTTATCGATATTCAAATGCTTACGATACCTCTCTGAAGCCATGGCCATACGATGTGCAGCAAGCGAAACGGCTTCTTGAGGATGAGGGTTGGTATGATTCGGATAATGATGGAATCATTGATAAGCAAATCAATGAAAAAAAGGTGCCTTTCAGTTTCTCTTTGACCTACTATGTCAAGACGCCAACGACGAAAGCCATTTGTGAATATATTGCAACGGCTTTGAAGGATTTGGGAATCAATTGTCATCTGAATGGCGTAGACATAGCAGATCTTTCGGCCGCTTTTGAGGACAAAAGCTTTGATGGATTAAGCCTTGCATGGTCTTTGGGGACTCCTCCCGAAGATCCTAAGCAGGTATGGTATTCCGCAGGAGCACGTGAAAAGGGGTCTTCAAATGCCGTTGGTTTTGCCAATAAAGAAGCAGATGCCATCATTGATGCGTTGCAATATGAAACAAATCCCGAAAAGAGAGTGGCCTTGTATCATCGTTTCGATGCTATTATTCACGAGGAAGCCCCGTACACATTCTTGTATACGCCTAAGGTGGCACTATTGTATCGAGAATATGTGAAGAACGTATTTTTACCTGTTGAGCGCAAGGATTTAATTCCCGGAGCGGACGTCTCAGAGCCCGACAATAGCATATTTTCGCTCGACTAAGAGGCTAATCCAGAGATTTTACCACAGAGATCACAGAGAGACCACGAAGGAAGAGGAGAAGTAATAGGATATGTAGGCGTACGCATCAGGCTAGCAAAAAAACTTCATGGTAAAAAATTAAACGCAAAGGCGCAAAGACACACAAGCCGCAAAGAAAACAGGAAAGATTTATTTTCTAATTTGTATTAAAAAATATCTTCTTCTTTTTTCTTTGCGGCTTCGTGTCTTTGCGCCTTTGCGTTTAATTTTTTTACTATGAAGTTTTCTTGCTTAGCCTAATCTAACATGTGGTAAAATCTCTTTTTAGCGTTTTCTCTTTCTCAAAAAAAGATTTCCCATATAATGACGTTAACCACAGGGGAAATCTATGCCAGTAGACTTAGATGCTCAAGCTGAGATGCTTGTAGCTAAAATCAAGCACTATTTGATCACTACTATGGGAAGGGTTTCCGATGAAGCTTCCCCTGAGGAATTCTTTCGTGCACTTTCTTTTGCCTTGCGCGAAGAGATCATGATCAACTGGCTAGCTATCTCTCGAACACAGCAAAAACTGGATGTTCGTAGTATCTATTATCTATCTATGGAATACCTGCCAGGTCGCTTGTTAACGAATAACATTACAAATCTTGCCTCCAACGACCTGATTAGTTTAGTTTTACAAAAGCTGAATCGAAGCTATGCAGACATTATTTGCAGAGAACCCGATCCTGGTTTAGGCAATGGGGGTCTTGGACGGCTGGCCTCTTGCCTATTAGATTCCCTTGCGACACACAATTATCCTGCTCAGGCTTATGGATTGCGTTATCAGTACGGAACTTTCGAACAGCAAATCTGGGACGGAGTGCAGATAGAAGCTCCGGATCGTTGGCTTTTGAATGAAAATCCCTGGGAATTCAGACGAGATACCCGTAGAGAAATTGTAAAATACTGCGGTGACACCAAGGCTGAGGTGAATATCCATGGAGATGAGATACTTCTTCTGAGCAATTTTGAAGAAGTTTCGGCATTAGCTTATGACATTCCGATCGTTGGATATAACGAACACCATGATAATAAGTTCTCTGTTGTCACTCTGAGGCTGTGGTCTACAAAGGAGTCACCACGCAACTTTCAACTGCAGCGTTACAATGCAGGAAGTTTGGGGCAAGCCGCTGAGAACACCTCTCTAACGGATGTGTTGTATCCCAGTGATCAGCACGACACAGGAAAAAGAATCCGTCTTAAGCAAGAATTTTTGCTAGTATCCGCTTCCATACAAGATATCATCCGACATTATCTTGTCGGCCATGACAACTTTCGTTTATTTTCAGATAAAGTCCGCATTCAAATCAATGACACCCATGCTGCTTTGCTCATCCCTGAATTGATACGTCTTCTTACTAAAGACTACGATTTACCTTGGAAAACAGCTGTTGAGATCACGCAAGCATGTACAAGCTATACGAATCACACGATATTGAAAGAGGCATTAGAGGAGTGGGACGTTCCGCTGCTCCATTATTTACTGCCACGACAGTTACAGATCGTTCAAAGATTGAATCAAGATTTTTGCAATTCTGTCAGAAACCGGTTTCCTAATGATGAAGATCGCGTACGCAGTTTATCAATTATAGAAAATGGCAAAGTGCGAATGGCAAATCTATCCATTATTGGTTCACACGCTGTTAACGGGGTCGCTCAGCTGCATACTGAAATTTTAAAGAACTCAGTTTTTAAAGATTTTAATGAGATGTATCCCGATAAAATTATCAATGTCACTAATGGAATCACTCCAAGACGATGGCTTTTGCACTGCAATCCCGATCTGGCGCGCTTTATCACTAGAAGAATTGGGGACTCCTGGATTACCGACTTTTCTCATATTCAAGAATTGGCCCAATTTGCTGGCGATGCGGTGACTCAGGAAGAATTCCTGCAGATTAAAAAGAAGAATAAGCTCCGACTCATTGATTACTTTAGTCACGAAAAATGGCGAAATGCTCGAGGTGAATACACCCTTCCATTGCCAAATATCGATACAGATTCTCTATTTGACATTCATATCAAGAGGATTCATGAGTACAAACGTCAGCTTTTGAACGTTTTGAACCTCATTATGGTCTACCATGAAATTTTGTCGGATCCCAATCATCATCGCATTAAAAGAACTGCTATCTTTGCTGGTAAGGCTGCGGCTGGATATGAAACGGCTAAAGATATCATTCAATTAATTTGCGCTGTAGGACGCAAAATTAATCGCGATCCTAATGTTCAAGGGCTCCTTAAAGTGGTTTTCGTAGAAAATTACAACGTCAGCAAAGCCGAGTTGATTATTCCAGCAGCAGAACTTTCTGAGCAGATTTCTACCGCAGGAACCGAGGCTTCCGGAACGGGAAATATGAAGCTTGCCATCAACGGTGCCCTGACGATTGGAACTGATGATGGTGCCAATATAGAAATGAGGCAAGACATTACAGATAAGTGGTGGCCATTTTCCTTTGGATGCTCTGCTGCTGAAATCGCGAAATTGCGTCAAGAGAACTCATATAAGCCGTCAAAGATTTGTGAAGAACATCCCAAAATTCGTCGAGCAGTCGATTCATTACGAGATCGGTCGTTTGCGGTATCAGATGTCGAGCATTTGGCTTTCAGTGATCTTTATCACCAATTGATGGAGATCCATTACGGGGGGCCGCCAGACCGCTATTATGTATTGAAGGACTTGCAGTCTTACTATGAGACTCAGAAGAAAGTAGAGGCGCTTTATGTCATGCCTAACGAATGGGCGGAATATGCGATACATAACATTGCAGGAATGGGCAAATTTACGACAGATTTTGCTGTTAAGAACTATTGCGATAAGATTTGGAAGATTACCCCTTGTCCTGCAGATGAAGAGATTTTAGAGCGAGTACAGCATGAGTATCGCTTAGTCGACCAATGCCGTATCTACTAACGCAAGTTGCTAGTCATGTAGTGCTTTTAAATGAGGCAGGACTTGTGCCGGCCCTCCGGGACGGTATTTTGATCTGACCTTACCCAAGCTTCGCTAACCCCTCCGGGGAGCTTCAGCCTGGGCTATTACGTGAACAGGCCCTCCGGGCTGTAGAGGGTACGCAATTTGCATGTTGATATGACTTTCAAAGGCCCAGCGCTTATCCCCGGAGGGGTTTTACATATTAGCCCTGGCTGAAGCTCCCCGGAGGGGTCAGCGAAGCCTGGGTAACCGCCAACCAACACATACCGTCCCGGAGGGCCGGCACAAGTCCTGTCCCATTTTAATCCGTCGGTGACTAGCAACTTGCGTTACTATGCTGACAAATGTTTCATTGTTGCAAAGTTGCATTGTGACAAATCTCATGATCTGTTAAAATGAGAGTACGGAGGATATAGGAATATGACAAGACTACCAATAGATACAAGAAGACGAATAAATATAAGCAAATTATTACCTAAAGGCAATATTCATGCTGTAAATGCTTATAAAAAAGGCAATAAAATTATTCTTGAGCCTATGGCAGAGATTCCAGCTGATGAATCATGGATTTATGAAAATCCAAAAGCTTTGAAATCGATTCAAAAAGGTATCAAAGAAGCCAAAGAAGGGAAACTTAAAGACCGACCATCTTACGCAAAGTTTGCAGATGACAAAATTTAATCTCAAATACACCATTTCAGCAGATAGACAACTTTCAGAACTTGAAAATTCTCCAGATAAATTCTCTGAATTTAAAGCAGTTAGAAAGGCTCTAGGATTGATGGAAACTAATCTTAGACATAAATCTCTATGTACGCACAAATACGATAGTTTAAGTGGTCAAAATGGCGAGGAAGTCTTTGAAGCATACGCTGAAAATAAGACACCAGGTGCCTATCGCATATTTTGGCACTATGGCCCATCAAAAGGTATGATTACAATACTTGCTATTACTCCTCATCCGTAATCAAATAGACTCGATGAAGAGCTCCCACCCAAAAGTGGACTTTACTTTTTCCTCCTGTTCTATTTCTGGATAGAATCCCCATTTGCGCAATAACTTTTCATATTTTCCATTATTTTTAAGCGTTCGTAACCCTTTGTTGAAGTGTTCCACCAAATCTGCTCCAGGTTTATTCTTCTTCGCTACTATTCTGAGACCAGATTCATTGAGTGGGGGTGTGGCGATCTTTAATCTTCCTGCAAATGCACCCGTTATATAAAGGTGAGCCGGCAGAAAGTCCATCAATACTCCATCAACTTGATCCCGATCGAGAGCTGATAGGGCTTGTTGAGGACTGTGATAGGTTTTAAGCATTAAAGAAGGGTACTGATTAATGTTAAACGAAAGAAATGACTCTGCAAGGATTCCTACTGTTTTTCCTTCCATTTGCTGCAAGGAGGGGATATGGCTATCTTCCTTCACAACCAAAACAGGACCTAGTGCATATAAAGAATCGGAAAATTCAAACTTTTCTCGATGCATTTGTGAAGGTCTAATTGCTGTGAGAATCGCATCATAGTCTCCTGAATTTAATTCAGATTCCAGCGTGGGAGAATGTGCAGTCCACAGCGTAATTTTTATTCCTTCTTCCCTTGCAATAGCTTCAAGTAATTCATTCGAAAAAGCATTCATGCTCGATGCTTTGTCTTGTAATTCCGGCGGATACCAACTGTAATCTTTGGCAATACTATACGAGGGGGAAGGAGCGACTCCTGCCTTAAAAAAGAGTAATGTACAAGCAATCAATAGTGCTATTATCCCAAAAATTAATATAAATATCCGATCCCACTTCAATCGAAGACGCATCATCGGATATTCCAAAAGAGACTCTGATAACCCACTCATGTATTTTTCCTAGGTTAAATGCCTATTACAATACCATTTTGTCATTATCTATGGGAATCCTAATTTTCTCTAAATAAGCTACTTATGAAAAATCAAATATTTTTTATAAACTTAATTAATTCAGTAAAAGTTAATTGTGTTATAATTAAATATAGGGAGCTAGTTGCTTTTATTGGAGCATTTTCTCATGACTATACCTGTCCCCTTTCCAGGATCTAACCCCATTTCAGCCGTTAGAGCAACTGCGCCTATTACAGAAGGCGAGGTCAAATCTAAGGAAATACCCACTATAATCTCACCCGAAAAATTGCGCGAACAAATTTCTGCACTTATGGCTGGTCCGGGGAGTTTTAATACAAAAGCATTAAAGTTGATGAGCATGCTAGAAAAATTAGCCCCAGAAGAAGTGGGTCGTTTGCAAAAATTTTGCGAAGCAAATGCTACAAAAATGAAATTCTTGAGCGAACATGGCGGCTGGAAAGAAGCTCTTCCTCATTTGCATGGAGAAGATGAGAAGAGTGTTAAGGAGATGCGCGAGGGAATGGATGCCTTTCGGAAAGAGGCCGTCGGCCATGTGATCGCCGCATCTCTTGCTGCGATGAAAGCAATGGGATTCGATCCTCCTGGTTCTTACTCTGCAACAGGAACAGCTGGTTGGAAATCAGACATTGATACCGTTTTCTTTGCCCCGAAAGGAATGCCGGAGGAATTTCAAACAGTTCAAAAGTTGATGTTTGACATGCTTTTCCAAGGTGTTTTTGGAGCATCTCCCCCTTTATCGAAAGGTCAAGCACTGCCCGGAGAACTTCTCGATACGTCAAGTTATCTGAACCAGGCAGGAGCAGCATTAGCTACAGAGAAACACATGAGGACGCCCGCAGGGAAAGCAGGGCTTGCACGATTGGAGCTTAATGCAGCTAATTTGCAGATGTTAAGGCAATGTGGAGGCCCATCAAGCCCTGAGTGGGAGGCTTATAAGGAATCTCATATTGATGAAGCAGCAACTGATGCGCTGCGTGATACACTTTTGGAGTCATTTTACGACGTTGAGCATTTTGAACGGGATGTTGCAAGGGCTGTGAATAAGCAGATAGCGATGGATGCCGGTGCTTATGCTGAGGGGATGTCAGAAAAAGAGTTGGATGAGGTTGTAGCCAAAGCAATGAAAGAGAATCCGCACGCCAGAAAACTTGCGATGATGAGTTACAAATCATCAGGATTGATTGAACTTAGCAAGCAGATGGACATCTGCAAGGCGCAGATTGCAGTTCTACAAAAGAAATGCGATTCTACTGAAGTCGAAATGTGTCGTCCGCAGCAACGAGTAGCATGGCAAAAAGATTATGCACAATTGGAAAAACTCCATTTAAAATTGGCCAGCCTCTATTTGGCGAGGACAAGTTTTTTTGATGAGGCCTATAACACACAAGGGGCATTTACTAAGGTTTGCTTTACATTTGAAGGGCAGATCCATCAACGGGAAGTGGAGAAATTTCAGGAAACCCTTCAAGAAGCGCGAATAGATAATAAGTCGATCAATGCCCTAATCGCTCAAGGGAAAGGCTTTAAATTAGGCAGTGGACAAAGGGAAAGGGCATCAATATCACAAGAAGTTGCTTCCGCCCAAGAAAATCTTGCCATGTACAAAGGACATTATAGCCACGCAATTGAAACAGGATCTGCACACCAGAAAGCGGTTATCGCAACCTCCAAATATAGTGAAAGAACATTGCGCTCCAATCAGGAAATCCTAGCCGCAGCAATGAAAACAGACCCTAAATTAAGAGAAGATCCTAACTTTAGAAGAGTTTTAGCAGAAAATGAGAGACTCCTTTTTATAGCTTCTGAACTCGAAAAAACTAAAAGGTCAGTAGCATTAAATCATGCGACTACACAAGAATTGCTTTTCGACGCTCTCTCTCCCAATGTACCCAGAGAGAATTGGGATAGCCTGCGTGCTAGCATAAAAGAATTGGCCGATATGAGTGAGCCCGGAGGTATGTTGGGAAGGTTAAAAATGGAGGAAAGCTTGACATGGCAGGAGAAATACTTAGCATTAATCTCTCGCCTAGCCAATCAAGGATTTCTTGTCATTCGAGATGAAGAAGATGCACATGGATTTTTAGTATCCAACAATCCTGAAGTCGATGCCATTTTAAAAGCACGTGTAGGGACGCCCTCATCACTTGCAGGGCCTGAAACGGAAAAACTCCATTCTAAAAGTGAACAAATTACTCTGAAGGAACTGCAATTGGATAAAGTTCCAAAGATTTCAGCATTCAATAAGGCTTTAGAAAAAATTACTCGGATGGTTTACAATATAGCCGTACTATTTGAAGTTGTACCAATGCCACAGGCTGGTGGAGCTGCAGAAATGAGTTTGAGATATCACTGGCAAGATGCAACTCGAACTGGAGAATCTATTTAAAAGGAGTCTTGTTATGGCAGCACCTATCAATCCCGCAAAAGTACCCGCAGTTTATCATACACCACCACCACCTACTCTAGACGACTCTTCCAGGGCACTTATTTTATCTGAGCTTGTGAGTCCGCTCGATCTAAAAGCAGGAACTGCAATTAATCCAGAACGGGTAAAACCTGTGGTTGTTTATGACGGGAGTACGAGTACTATTACCTTTAATGGTCGGACTCTAGATCAAAAGCAAATTGTTGAGCAGTTAGAGAAAATCGACGAAAAATTACGTGGTTCTTGTAATGTCTTAAATCTATCCAATTGCAAAGTTGAAAGTCTTGAGTTTTTACGCTTATTTCCAAATATTACACGCTTAGACTTAACCGGTTGCTATCGTTTGCGTAGTCTGAAAGGAATAGAGGAGTGCGCAAAGCTCAATCAGTTAATTATTAAGAATTGCAAATCTTTAGACGATTTGGCCACATTGGCGCATACTAAACTTTTAGTACTTGGGGCAGATGGTTGCGACGGGATATCAGATATTGAAGGCATTAGGGGATTACCGCTTCGGACTGTTGATTTGAGCAATTGTCGCGGTATACGATCGCTAGGAGCTGTATTGAGCTTGGGAGATTTGAACGAACTCTACTTGAGAGCATTGCCTCGCCTTACAAACATTAATCAATTTAATGTGTTAATAAAGCTAAAAACAATCGATGTTACAGATTCGGGAGTTCCGAAGGGCGAGATTGTGGCATTTTCAGAATTGCTCTCAAAACGCCATCATGAATAGAAAAGAAACCAAATGATGGTTCTTTCAGGATCAAAAGATACAAGTCAGAACAGCCGACAATATATTGAGGATCATGTCGAGGATATCCTCGTAATGATCGACAAGAGCTCTAAAAAGCATCGCATCATCGAAAGCAATACATGCTAATCTTTCATTGAAGAAAAAACCTTTCTACACTAAAATATTTTGAACACTATTACAGTAAACCTTATGGGGATGAAAAAATGAAATGAGAAATGCAAATGCAGCTGTCATCATAGTGGTGATCATTTCGTTGATTTCAACGAAATGATCCACAATAGCAAGAAGGCCCATCTGATGCAAGCAATAATTTGTATATAAACAACCGACAGCATATTGAGAACCATTTCGTTGAAATCAACTAAATGCTCGATGTTAGCTCTGGAGGGCATCATCCTATGTTTGATGTGACCATCGCGCTAAGATAATAATTCCGCCCTCAAGTCTGTCTAACTGAAGAAGGATTTACTGTTCCAAAAGGTAGAGGTAAGGGAACAACTTATGAGCGGCGCACATAAAATACGTGCGCGCACGTAAAATACGTGCGCGCCCGTATTTTTATAAACGCGCCCGTAAAATGCATGGATCGTCTTGGTTTACAGCACTGATTTTGACATTTGAGACGACAATCTTTACCATTTTAACTAAGCACATCGTGTTATGAATTGGAATGATTTAGCGATTATATCTCAAATTGCCTTTACAGCATGGTTTGCCTTGACCCATTGGATCCCATTGCACCCGTTAAACAATCTAAATGAAGAAGCCTTTCCAAAAGAGCGGATCACCAATCTTATCTTACATCTCTTTCAACTTGCCTCCATCGTAGGCTTAATGTTTCACTTCATCTGGTTAATGTGGGTAGGGGTCATATTCTGGACTCTTTCATTTATCGGACATATTGTTTCTTGGTGGCTTCCTTATTTCTTTGGATGGCCAAAGGGATTTTTAGAAAATGCCGAAGTGGACAATGCAAAAACATATTACTTTTTACCACCACGAAAAAATCATCCAATTCCTGATTTAAATCATTGTATCATTGGCATCCTAGCTTTATCTACAATGGTCACATGTTGGATGGCTATACTGCAGGACACAATGTAAAAACTCCCCCACCGCTGATATTTTTCTTGAATCATATTTCCCCTCATAGATATTTTAATCCCCTGGAGACATGCATGCAGATAAAAACTTATAAGACCCATTCAATAACAACAAAAGACTCAATATTTAAAATAATTGATGCTTATGTACCGCGATTAAAAGAACAGTCCATTTTCGTCGTTACCTCGAAAATCGTTAGTCTTTGCGAAGGAAGTGTAGTTAAAAAACAAGACGTAAATTCAAAAGAAACCCTGATTCAGCAGTCGGCCGATGCCTACTTAGATTATAAGTCACCAACTCCCCACTCTATTCGATTAACAATCAAAAATAACATCCTGATCCCTTCCGCAGGTATTGACGAATCAAACGGAAATGGAGCATACATTTTGTATCCAAAAAATATCCAACAATCCGCAGTTTCTATCTGGGAGTATGTTCGCAAACGAGACAACATTCAAGAATTAGGCGTTTTGATTACAGATAGTCATACCACTCCAATGCGCCGCGGGGTTATGGGAATTGGCTTGGGTTGGTGCGGATTCAAACCTCTATACAATTACATAGGAAAACCTGATTGTTTCGGTAGCCCCTTACGTTTCACTATGGTCAACATTCTGGATTCATTGGCAGCAGCAGCGGTTTTGTGCATGGGAGAAGGAAATGAGCAAACCCCTTTTGCAGTGGTCACTAGTGCTCCTAAAATTGAGTTTCAGTCCATTTCTCCAACAGACAAAGAAGTCCAGGAGCTATCAATTCCTATGGAAGAAGATTTATATGCACCGCTCTTGAAAAATGCCAAGTGGGTTGTTAAGAAATAAGCAACAAGGAGGTTTTATGAATAAATTCAAAGAGCATCCTGCTGATGAAGAAAATCTTGGCTTTCTCTTATGGCAAGTCAGCACCCTATAGAGTCGATCCACTTCTGCTGCTTTAAAGCCAATCGGCCTTACACATCCGCAGTTTATCATTCTTGCAACCATAGATTGGTTGAAAGACAAAGGAGCAAGTCAAGAGGAGATTTGTAGACGAACTGTGCTAGATCCTAAAACGACCTCACATCTGCTACGCAGCCTTCAAGTAAAAGGGCTGACTGAGGCTTCGGACATCACTGATGAAAGAAGCCCATGTCCTTTGCTCACAGCCGCTGGAAGAGAGATGTTGGCGAAAGCCTTGCCAGTGGTACAAAGCGCCGATGCAGCCTTTTTTGCATCCATTAACTTAAAAAATTCAAAAATGGTCACTACGTTGCAAATGCTTGCGCGTGCCCAAACCTGAAAAATTTATCTTGAGGAGTCGCCCTTACACGGCTCATATTAGCGTGTGGACCATTCCCAGGCCTTCATTGCCCTTTCAGGGCATCCTCAGCCAGAGCGAGTGCGGCTCTTATTGCTGAAATCAAAAGACTTAAAGAGCATATTTCGTACGATCAATCACCTGATATGAAATTAACGCCTGAAGACATGGATTTCGATTTAGCGCGTAAATTATTCTCTGCATTGAACAAACCTTTCACCAGGGCAACTGCTAAAACTCTGGAATTGCTTATCGACTATCAAGAAAGCCAATATCCTACAAGAGGGGGTCTTCTTCTTTTTGGAAAAGATCGCGATCAATTGTTTCCTGATCCATTTGTTCGATTAGCTCGATTCGAAGGCATTACTAAAACAGGCGTCATTGATCAGGCAGAAATGAAAAGCCCTCTTCTAACTATTGTTGATGAGGTTCTTGCCTTTATTCAACGTAATACTTCTTAAGGAGCAAAAATTCAGACTGCTCGTAGAGAAGACATTCCCGAATATCCTCCTGCAGCAGTACGAGAAGCTGTTATTAATTCAATTCTACATGCAGATTATTCGACTAGAAGATCCCCCATTCAGATAGCCATTTTTGATGACCGGTTAGAGATCACAAATCCAGGCCCTTTACCGTTTGGGTTAAGCTTAGAAACCGCTTTATCTGGTGTTTCACAGCTCCGAAATAAGGTATTAGGCAGGGTATTTCGAGAATTGCAATTGATTGAGCAATGGGGGTCGGGTCTTAACAGAATCATTGATATTTGCAAGCAGCAACACATTAAACCTCCGAAATTTGAGGAATTAGATCATTTTTTCCGGGTCACTCTCTATCCTAAAACAGTGAATATTGCTCCAGTCTTCCCTTGGCATATTCCAATTATTGAGCATATCCAGAAAAAAGGCAAAATTTCCGCTATGGAAGCCGAAAAGCTTTGGATAGTAACTCGCAGAACAGCCACCACTCGTTTGAAAAAAATGTGTCAGGAGGGATTGCTTGTCGAGCTCTCTACAGGCTCTTTCGATCCATATAAAACCTTCATCTTAGCTGAACCTGGAAATCAACCTAGAAGAACCTAGATATCCAAGCTTTCTAGGTTCGTTTTCTTAATTTATTTTTAAGAATTATGAAAATATTGGGTGAAAAAGTCCATCCCCAAAATCCTTGATCGTAGTTTCTAGTTGGCCACCGCTTTCTTTTTTGCTAGGCAGCAACACCAGGATTAATCTTCTTCTCGGTATCCTGGTTCGCTAATAAGCTTTTCAATCAAAATATGGATGGTTGTTGATGGATTACAATCTGCGGGTGATTGGTCTGATTTCAATAGCTTTGAAGCGCGCTTTAGAGCCACCGATCGCAGAGATTTAATTTCCTTATATAAATCGAGAGCCTTTTCATATTTTTCATTTCGATGCATTGACAGTATTTTACAAAGCTGGTCTCGATGTGTAGCTGCCCACAAATCTTGGTAATGCAGCAAAAACCACAATTCGAACGCATCATTAGAGTAAGCAACATGGATATTATTGATTTTGGCAAGCTCTAAGGCCCTATTGAAATGGGCTTTGTCTACTTTGTTTAAGGGATTAGCATCACGATCTAGAACTACCCAAGCTTCATCTATTTCTTGATCAAATTCGCCTGCTTGTATTCTTACATCTCTTTCTTCAATCGTTTTTTTGACCAGACTAACTTTATGGTCTGATTTGTCTAATGCCATGACAAGAGGTCCTGTAGAACTCCTATAGTGACCAAAATAAATTGCCTCGGTTTTTCCCTCGGTGCAAATCAAATAGCGCTTCCGAACGGAAACAGTATGCTTTTTGCGCTTTCTTTCTTCTCGAAGATGCCAAGGCTCTATTTTTTGTTTTCGTTTAGGCATTTCGAATTTATCCCATTAAGACCAAATGACAGGAACTGCACCGAAGCGTCCTTGACGATAGTTTTTTTCAAATTCGCATTCACTTCTCATATTATATTCTAAAAGTGAGCGTAGAACAGTTTCTTCTTGCGCATTTTTATCTGTGAACCAAATTTGATCCTGTCTTAGGCCTACCTGATTCGAAAGTAGATAGGTTTCATGACTACAGAAAATTAATTGTGCTCCTTTGGGATTAGTCTCATGATTTTGAAATAGGGAAATGATTTCTCTGCTCATAAAGGGATGAATGCTAGATCCAAGTTCATCTAGTACAAAAATTCCCCCCACATCCAAAATCTGAACCATTAAGGTCATGAGAACAAACAAGCGCCGCGTTCCAAATGATTCTTGATTGTTGAAATCAAATTCGATATGACGATTCTTTTCCGAAGATCCGTACATTTTATGAAGGGTAACAGCTCGAAATAGATCGTTTGGTTGATTGAAAAGAGACTTTAGCTCATGAGGGATGATTTTCAAATGAGCTTCAGTAAACGGTTCACGAATCACTTTGAGATCTTGAATGCTTAAATCCAATTTTTTTAATAATTTTAATACTTTAAGAGCTTGCTCAGGATTTTCATGATATTGTTGCAGAGCATATCCCATCGGGTCTGCAGAACCGCCATCGAATATCATAAAATTAGGACGATTTACTAGTTTTACGACTTGTGAAGAAATGGGATCAGCAAATTGAGCAAAGACAGTTAAAGCCAAGGCTGTGGGCCTTACATTGTTAATTAAATGGCCGACGCTGTTTTTTACACTATCATCTACTTCAGGAAACTCTTGACCTTTTCTAAGAAAAATCATTCGCCGCCGACGGTTTTTCTTAACTTTTGTGGTTGTTTCTAACCACTCACTCACAACTTTTTCTGAGTTGATTTCAAATCCATATCGGTATTCTGTCTTGGTTTCAGGGTCCCAAAGAACGATTTGGAAAAATGAAGGCTCATTGCTGCTTTCAGCATTTAAAAGAAATGGTTGCAGAAAAGGAAATTTGGTCGTGGGTTGATTAAGATAGTCGGAGTTAAGCATCGCCCATTGCATATAGGCAAGAGCTTTAATAAGGTTGCTTTTACCGCTGGCATTATGTCCAAAAATTCCAATAGCAGGAAGAAGATGTACTTTAAATTCGGTTGAGATAAGACCTTCTTTACCAGTTTTGAGGGCTTCTGCCTCAAGCGAAAGAGTCGCTAGCTCTTTGAAGGATCGGAAGTTTTTAGTAGAAAATTCAATAATCATAACTAAATTCTGCCTAAAAATTGGATTATTTTCAAGAAAAACACGAAAAATCCTCCTAAATCATCAAAATATTATATCTTTACCCTGCATTTTTACCTGGTTTTTTGCAAATACATTTCAGTTTACTTAGAGGAATTCTCTCGGTAGAATGAGGGAAAATTCATGGAATTCAACGACATAAAGGATTGAAATGCCTGATAATGCAGGACATACTTGAAAAATCACGAAAATTTAAGAAATGGATAGTTGGGGTGCCACCTGATGCTGATTTATTCAAAGAATATATGAAGGAAATTAGCAGAGATTCATTTCTGCAATCGTTACCAGGAAAAATTATTCGTTATTCTGTTTTCGGTGCAGTTGAAATAGCTGCTGGTTGTTATTTATCACCTATGGAAGCTACCATTTCAGGGTTTTCAATGGGGGCATTTGATACATTTTTGCTTGATAAACTCACTACTGGATGGAGACCAAATCAATATATTAATCATGTAAAAACACTAATAAACTAGTATTTCCTTTTTTAAGGATTTTAATATAAATTTTTCTCCATTTTGTAGTTAATAAGATCTATGCCATTTCTTGTTATTGTTTGTTCGCAATTTATTATAAATCCTTGTTTCTCAAAAAAAGTTTTTGCTGTAATGCTTACTTCAGCAAAAAGGCGCTTGATTTTCCAATCGTGTGCTTTTTTGTAGATGGCATTCATAAGGGCTGATCCGACTCCGCGACCAATCCAGTCGTGGCGACAATAAAAGCAATCGATATGTCCATCTGGCTCAAATTCAGCAAAGCCTACTATGAGTTCATCTACAGTGGCAACATAAGGCTTAGTTCTTTCAAACTTTTTAATCCATTTATTTCCATCCAAACTCGTTTCTGGAGCCCAGACGTTAACTTGTTCTAGGTTATAGTGTTGGATGTTAACTTTGTGAATAGTATTATAATAAATATTAGCTAAAGCTTGAGCATCCCCTGAGCGGTATTCTCTTACTTGTACTTTTTGTTTTTTCATTTGCTACTGCCATTTAGGGAAACATTATAGAGATGGTTATTTGAAGAGTTTGCCATATTGCATGTAGGGAGTTGATCCCACTTATTAGTTCTTAATGGAGGCCATTGCCCAATTCCTGACACCCTGACATTCTTTAGTCATATTCCAAATGTAAATATCGTACCTAAGCTCTTTTTCGAAAAGTAAGCTTTTTCAAAATCGAGCTAACTATGAACCACGCCCATTTTTTTAGCGTTAGAGAGCCAAGGTTCGTCTTTGATTATCGTGGATGGTCCATGTCCTGGAAACACGATAGTATCGGGAGGTAGTGTTGCTATCTTAGCCAGGCTTTGCCACATCCGTTCCGCTTGGCTGGTGGGAAGGCTAAGAGATCCTATTAAACCTCGGTAGAAGGTATCTCCTGAAAACAATGTTTTCTCTTTTTGGCAATAAAAGCAAACGCCACCTGGCGTATGGCCTGGAGTGTGGATAACTTTAAAGGAAAAATTTCCCACTGTAAGAAGATCTCCATCTTTGATCAGATGATCGGGTGTTGTTCCTTCGAATACTGGTACAGCCATCGGCACTCCATCGCTTCCTGGTTTTTCCAGATTGCCCCTGTCTTCTTCATGCATATAGATAGGAAGTGAAAACTCTTTTTTAATTTTAGCAGCATCGACGATGTGGTCCCAATGACTATGTGTTAGCCAAATAGCTATAGGTTTAAGAGAATGTTCTTGCACAGTCTTAAGAACCATTTCGAAGCTTTTCGCTCCTGGATCAACAATGACAGCATCTGGTATATCCTTGCAGCATATTATATACATATTTGTAGCATAGGGTCCTGTTGGAAAAGAGAGAATATTCATGATGTATTCTTATGTCTATTGGGTTTGGTTTTTTCAGGACAGATGCGATGTGAAAATTTACATAGTGAAGATCTCTGGTAAATATCGAGGAGCCATCCGCCACATATCCGCCACACGCTCCATAAAACACAAAAGGTATTGCTCATTGCAATGCCTGTAAGTCCTTGAGGAAAAAGAATCTGAGTGAGAGGATTCGAACCTCCGACCCCTTGCACCCCATGCAAGTGCGCTAGCCAAGCTGCGCTACACTCAGATGTAGAATTATTAGATAGCGCCGAGACCTTCGAATTGGAGTTCTGATGTTCTAAAATCGCGCACGGCAATGCGAGCACACTCTTCTATGATCTTTTCAAGTGTGTCGCCTGGATTGACTTCAGCTTCAGAGATGTCCACACAGACAGTGGCTGAAAAAGCCGACCCGCCCTTCACCCCTTTAGCTTTAAAATTTGCAAACATTCCATCTTTCCTACGGGAAATGTTAATAAAACGAATTAAGTTATTCTCAGCTATGTTTTTCATATGATCGTGATTCCTTATGCGATTTTTTCTTGCGCTCTTCTAATGACAGGGGGTTTTAATCCCATTACAGTATCAACTTCAATAAGCACCTCTTCAATATCTTTCGAGGAAGGTATTTCAAACATTAAGTCACGCAACATGTTCTCGAGGATCATCCGCAAAGCTCTCGCGCCTGTTCCTGCATCCATCCCTTTCTGTGCAATGGCGAGCAGCGCTTCTTTACTAAAGTTCAATTTCACCCCTTCTATCGCAAACATCATGGTGTACTGCTTAATCAAAGCATTCTTTGGTTCTGTAAGGATTGTGACAAGGTCATCGACTTTTAACTCATTGCAGTTGGCTATGCTGTTAAATCTGCCTATAAACTCTGGGATCATTCCAAACTGTACAAAATCTTCAGGTTCTGCTTTGGAAAGAAGCAAATTCTTCTGAGTTGTGTCTATCTGCTCTTTCTCCGAAATGTTAAACCCGATCGTAGACCGTCCTAGCCGCTTCCCAATCATTTTCTCCAAATTGACAAAGGCCCCCCCAACAATAAACAAAATATTCTCGGTATTGACCTTTATGTATTCTTGATTAGGGTGCTTACGGCCCCCTTTAGGCGGGATATTTGCTATCGTTCCTTCCACAATTTTCAATAGTGCCTGCTGTACACCTTCTCCAGAGACATCTCGAGTAATTGAAACGTTTTGTGTCGTTCGATTAATCTTATCAATTTCATCAATGTAAATAATCCCAAGCTCTGCCCTTGCTACATCATTGTCGGCAGCCTGTAAGAGACGCAAAATGATATTCTCAACATCTTCTCCAACATAGCCAGCCTCCGTTAATGTCGTGGCATCAGCTATGGTGAATGGAACTTCTAAAATATGAGCTAATGTTTTAGCGATTAAAGTCTTTCCAGAACCTGTAGGGCCATATAAAAGAACGTTCGATTTGCTAAACTCGACATCATTTTGTACATTTGCCTTATCTTTGGAAAGAATGCGTTTATAATGATTATAAACCGCAACAGCTATTGTCTTTTTTGCATTATCTTGACCGACGATGTACTCGTCGAGACGATTTTTTATTTCCTGCGGCTTCAAAATTTTTAATGGCTGAACTGTTGTGTCTTTTTTCTTTTCGATGATTCCAGAGCAAAGCCGTATGCACTTATCGCAAATGTACACACTTTCAGGACCTGCAATTAATTTTTCCACAGAGTCTTCATGCCGTCCGCAGAAGGAGCAGATCACTGGGTCATTTGGTTCAAAGTTTTTTTTGCTCATGTATGCTCTCAGCTGATTTTTCTTTCTTTTTTGGAAGAACGACTTCATCGATCAAACCATAATCTTTCGCTTCTTGAGGGCTCATGTAGAAGTCTCTTTCTGAGTCCTGTGCAATTTTTTCTATCGGCTGTCCAGTACGCTCGGCCATGATGTCGTTTACGCGATGTTTGAGATAAAGCATTTCCTTAGCTTGAATAGCAACATCGGCTGATGTCCCTCCAACCCCACCATAGGGTTGGTGGATCATAATCCGACTATTCGGCAAAGCAAATCGCTTCCCTTTAGTTCCGGCTGCCAAAAGCAAAGCCCCCATAGAAGAAGCTTGTCCAATGCAGTAAGTATTGACCGTACATCCAAGCCATTGCAACGTATCAAAAATTGCCAGGCCTGCAGTAATATACCCGCCCACGGAATTAATGTAAATATGGACATCTTTTTTGGGATCTTCCATCTTAAGAAAGAGGAGCTGGGCTACAACAACGTTTGCGACATGATCAGTAATTTCTGTTCCAATGAAAACAATGCGATCTTTGAGGAGACGCGAATAGATATCCATCGAACGTTCGCCGCGTCCGGGAACATCCTCAATAACATAGGGCGTTAATGAGCCTTTAGGTCTTCTATTGTCTGTCATATACGCATCCTTGGGTTACTCAAATCTTTTCATATCTTGCATATTGAATAATATAATCGCGTGTCTTGTTCAAAAGAAACGCTTGGGCAACAAGTGTTTGAAGATCAGCAGTTGTTGCACGGGGGTCGGCTGTGCGAAAACGTTGCAGCAAACCTTGAGATTCAGCTTCTTTAAATTCTTGCTGCGTGACTTGCACGTTATGCTGCTTTGCAAACTCCATTAATAAAAAATGGAGACGGCAACTATCTTCTGCTTGTTGCTTTATTTTTGGTTTGAGAGCTTCAAGCTCTTCTTTAATCTCTTTTTCGCCTACATTCTGTTGCTGCAATTTGGCAGCAGCGTTATTGAGACGTCCAACGGCTTCATTAATGACCATAGATTCAGGGACGTCAAAGGGATAGTTTTTCAATAGCCATTCATTGACTTGTAAACGGAGTTCCTCACGCATTTCCTGCATAGAACGAGTTCTCAAATCGGAAATGACCCTCTCTCTTAGTTGTGCCATCGATGGCGCGCCCACTTTATTTGCAAATTCATCAGTTAATTCAGGAAGATTTGCTGTTCTAATTGCCTTGACAGTAATGCGGCAACGCGTTGGGATGAATGCTGGACTGTCTGCAGATGGGTCGACGAGGGTTTCTTGTTCGCTGGTTCCTTCGACACTCTCTTTGACATTCAAACCAACAATTAAATCTCTCATCCAATTGGCAATCTGACCTTCTTGTACAAGAAAACGGGCATCTTCACAGATTGTTTCCTGTGGTTCATCCAATTTGATGATGTCTAAATCTACAAAGTCTCCTTCTTGAACGGGACGATCATGGACATCTTCCCACTTTGCAAAGTAGTAACGGACGTTATTGATCACACCGTTCACATCTTCTTCAGTAATTGGAGGGGCGCTGACCTCTTTAAGAACGCAATGTTCTAAAACGGGTTTTGGCACAACAGGGGGGATTTCAAACTCAACCGAGAACTGTAACCCTTTTTCCTTGGATAATTCCGATGCGGAGATCATTCGTATATCTGAATTTCTGAGAGGATTCAAATTCAACAATCCGATTGCTTCGGCTGTTGCAGTGCGTACAAGGAAGTCTCTCCACTCTTGCTTAACCTGGCCAGGATATTGTGTGGCGATGACATTATCAGGCGCTTTTCCTTTTCGAAATCCTGGAAGAGAAATCCCCTTGTTAACAGCTTTTAAAGCTTGGAAATAGCCTGCTTGAGTAGCTTGAGGAGAAACTTGAATATTCACAGCGACTTTAGAGTGAGGTTTCTTTTCATAGTTAGCAGTAATATTATCATTTTTTACTTCTGTTTCTACTTGAGTCACGGTCACCCCCTGGATAATGCTTAGATGTTCGAACTATAAGATAGCGCGGTAATGAGGACAAGAAAAAAAGCGGGTGATGAGGCTTGAACTCACGACCCTCACGTTGGCAACGTGATGCTCTACCACTGAGCTACACCCGCAGAAATATTTAACCTTTCACAAAAAGCGGGTGATGAGGCTTGAACTCACGACCCTCACGTTGGCAACGTGATGCTCTACCACTGAGCTACACCCGCAATATTATTTAGAAAGCGGGTGATGAGGCTCGAACTCACGACATTCACCTTGGGAAGGTGACACTCTACCAACTGAGTTACACCCGCATCTAGAAGAAGCACTATAAATCTGCCGATCATTTTTTAGCAAGGGGCATTAACAGCAAACCCGACCAATTTCGCATCAACGTTTAAAAAAATTCAACGCAAAGACGCAAAAGCAAAGAACAGAGAAAATATTTATAATATGCATAAGAAAAAAGACCAGCTACCTGTTTAACTTCGTCCAAAAGGTAGTTTTTAACTACCATCTCTTTCAAATAATTCAACGCAAAGACGCAAAGGCCCGAAGACGCAAAGAATTCCATTCCATACATATTTAGAAACCCTAACATCTTATTTCTTCTTGTTTTTCTTTGCGTCTTCGGGCCTTTGCGTCTTTGCGTTGAATTATTTGAAAGAGATGGTAGTTAACGCAGAGACGGGGAGGCGCAGAGACGCAGAGGGGATTATAAGTCATTAAAGCTACCTTTGGACGAAATTAAACTAGTAACCAAAATACTTTCTTACTTTCTTTGCGGCTTCGCGTCTTTGCGTTTAATTTTTTTATCATGTTACTTGCTGCAGATTGAATACATTGCTTGTGTACCTGCTGCTTCGCAATTGAGGCCACGCAAAAATATGTAGTGCGCACCTCCATAGATTTCTGAAAAGGGACGAGGATCAACAAGACGCAAGTACTTCTCAAGAGCAGAAGCATAAATATGTGCCTGTAAATCATAATGATGGGAGTCAATGGCCTTTTTCAGATTTTCTTGAGAATAGTCCCCTTCCGATGCCCCTAGCCAGTTGCTTTTCCAATCGACCAAAAAATATTTTCCTGAACTTCGAAAAACCATATCGATAATCCCTTTAAAATATCCAGACTCTAGCTCCAATTCTTCAATAAGATCCATCCCGTGACTTGGATAAAGAAAATGAATTTCATGATAGCGCTCTTCAGGAGCAATCTCACACAGACAAAAATTTGAATTATTATGGTTTAGAGGAGTTTTTAAGGCATTAAAAACAATTTGCGCAATTTGTACAGACCATTCTGAAAAGTCTGTGAAAGCGACAAAAGGCCTTATCATTGGAATCAATTGTTCATGAGAATCCACCTTTGACACCGCTTCAAATGAAATTGTTTCCAATATTTTGTGCAATAAAATACCCGTATCACTGCCTGCTGGTAGGGTGTGTGCTGACTTGATCGGATTTAAGAAGTCATGTGGTGCATGGTGCACTTCTTGTTCAGATGAAAACAGTTTTGAGATTCCTGTGAAGGTATGGAAAAGCAATCGAGGGTTATGAGGAATAAAAGCATTTGGAGGTTCAATTAAAACAGGCGATTCCATTTCCTTTTGCAAAGTTTCTTTTACTGCACCTGACTTAAGGCAGCTGTAAGTGATACATGAACTAGGCTTTCCGTTTATAAATTCAGACAACCGTTGTTCCAATCCTCTAGTCATTCTCAAATACAGATTTTTCTGTTCATCATCAGATGCCCCTGGAAGTCTAAATCGAGCTAAAAAGAGTTCCATAGGTGATGCACAGCCAGGTGAGGGGATTTGTTCATCTGTTGGAACAATCACAGGAGCATAAACCCGGTATTTTGCCCGCGTCATCGCTACGTAAAATTGGCGCATTTTTTCAGCATCGACCTCTTCACAAAGTTTTGCATAAGATTCTGAAGAAGTTGCTACAAAATGTAGTTGAGGAGGATTCCCAAGAGCAGCCAACTGATCAGGAGCTCTAG